>CAIRMS010000074.1 GCA_903879765.1 uncultured Flavobacteriales bacterium | reverse complement strand
CATCTTTTTTTCCGAGCACATAGTTTCCGGAAGTGATCGTATCTCCAGAAATTGCCAAAACAAGATAAGCGCCATCTAATGAATCTGCTTTATATGTCACCATTTTTTCAAGTATTCCACGGTATTCATAAAACTCCCAAACGCCGTCCTTTTTACCTTGATTAAACGCTCCAGCAATTGAGAGCACGCCATTTGCCGTTCTTTCTTCAAAGACACCATTTTTCAAGCCGTTTTTAAAGGTGTATTTAGCTTTAATACCACCACTGATATAACGATCTTCTATAAAACCATCGCCGTTTATAATCGTTTGACGATGCGCAGAATCTTCTTCCCATTTGGCCATGAGGTAAACGGTATCAACAACGACTTTTTCAATTGATTTTTCCCTGCCGTCTGAATAAAAATAGGACCATTCACCAATTGGACTTCCTAATTCAAATTTTCCCTTTGTGATTAATTTTCCATTTTCATTCCATTGGAAGAATAAACTATCGGGGACATTGAATTTAAAGTAAGACTCTTCTTTTATTTTCTTATTTGGGTAGTAAAATACACGTTTGCCATGTAAGCGATCTCGGTAATAATTACTCTCCTCTTCCATAATCCCATCGTAGGTATA
This sequence comes from uncultured Flavobacteriales bacterium, assembly GCA_903879765.1. Lineage (GTDB taxonomy): Bacteria > Bacteroidota > Bacteroidia > Flavobacteriales_D > Crocinitomicaceae > UBA952. Next base: position 9,557 of record CAIRMS010000074.1, on the reverse strand, counting down.
GAAGGTCCATTTGCCATGCTTCTCAGTTGTATTTGGTACAACTTCACTTGTGAAATAAGAACCAGTAGCTTGCAGGTGTTTCTTGTTTACGTCCCAGTATAAGCGAACTTTTGGACTGAGGTTTTCCTTTAAAACCTTTTGACCAAAAAGCGGAGTAATTCCAAAAATAAAAAGAAGAAATAAAAGGTTTTTCATAGAGGTTTATTTCTTGAGAAAGAATTGTAGAATAAGGAATAATCCAAATAAGGTAAATACAATTCCGATGAGTCGATTTAATCCATTCAGCAGGGTTTGATTTACCAGAGGCCGAATTTTTTTCGCAGCAATTATTTTTAAAATGTCAATGCTGAAAAAAGTAAGAAGTACAATTCCCAAGAAAACGAAGGCCCAAGCGGTGCTATTCTCATCTGGAACTGTGTTGTTTGCAACCGATGCTACACTGACCCAATAGAAAATAACCATTGGATTAGCGAAATTTAACACAAATCCTTTTAGTCCTAAAAAAACGTAATCTTTCGTATTGTTTTGCGGTTTATTTGAATCGATGTTCACATCGATCCCCTCCATTTTTTGGCTATCAAGTAAGGCGACTTTTTTTACCAAGTTAATGATTCCGTAGATGACAAAAATACTACCTCCAATAACACTGAACATAAGTTTGTTCCCGGCAATGAGTCCTTTAATTTGTTCCACAAACATGACAGCGATGAGCACGTAAATAATATCACTAATGAGCACACCTAGGTCTAAGGCAAGTGCTGACCGAAAACCTTTCGTAATACTTGTTTCAAGTAAAAGAAAGAAGATCGGACCAATCATCACACTTAATAAGAACCCAATACTAAAAGCTTGTATAAAGAAATCCATTTAACAAAAATAGGATTTCTTTTTGCTTAAGAAAGCGCTTTTGAACAATGTTCTGTCTGTAAGCGTGAATATTTCAATGATTTCCACTAAATTTGCCTATCAAAATTGACTACATGAAAACTGGACTAGCGAATCAAAAATTAGATGCTATCATCGCAAATGTTGAAAAGAGTGGTGTAACTGCCTCAAATTTAGTGGAGGATTTAAAAGCATTACGCGAAATGGCTTTGTTAGAGCAAGATCCTTTGGTCGTTAAATTATTGCGTTTAACATACGAGTTTCTTACTGAAAACGAGAGTTTTGATGTTCAAGCACAATATGATGAAGACGAGGAGGGAAATGAATACCCAATGGAAATTGAGGAGAAGGAAAATTTATTGTATTTGTTGAATTTATTGAAAAATGCTGATCATAAAATCAATCGCGAAGAAATGAAAGATTACAGAACAGCATTGAAAGCAGAATTATATTAATAGCTAAAAGGCAACTTTCACGTAGGCTATTTCGTCTAGTGAAAAGCAGAACAAAAACGTTTGTTCGGTTTTGGTTTTATTTAACTTGCAGTAACCTGAAAAGAACTAATCGGAATTATTCCTTTATTTCTTTTCAGGTTTTTTTGTTTAAGAACAATATTGGCAATATTCTGAATCAGGTTGATGTTCAAATGGTTGATCTGTATCAAATAGTTGAACTAGGATTTCGCTGAGTAGGTCATGCACAACGGGAATCATATCGGATAAGTTTCCATTTTTAACGGATAAACTAAAATCGTCGTGAACGTTAATTAATGAGGTTATTTTTGCTTCGTCTGGCATTCTTCCATATTGATCCTTGAAGAATAGGCAATACAAGGACAATTGAAGTGCGTGTTTCGTTTTCAGAAATGATGTAATAATACCTTTATTGGATGCTTGATATTCAACCTGGTCCTTCTTGACTTTCCCGGTTTTGTAATCGATTACCCTATAACGGTCACCAATGCGATCAATACGATCAATGTATCCTTTGAATCGTATTTTTTTTGTGCCGTTTCCGAAAGGAACATTAATTTCTGTATGCATTTCTGCTTCGATCTGTTCTATAAACAAAGGCTCATCTAATCCTTGAATGAATTCCAGTTCTTTTTGCAATACATTTTTTGTGATCTCAATTGCCATTTCATAACTCAAGCGGTTTTTTCCGGTCTTGAATAAAGACTCATCTTGATCAAAGTGTTTTAAAAATCCTTTAAACAAACTTTCTTTGAATGTTTCAAGCATTCTTAGTATGTCTTTTTCACGAACAGGAGGAGGTGTAGGGTGTATTAATTCCCCGTGTTGATCTCTCTGAACGAAAGGTTTAAATAAGTCTTCTAATGTGACATGAATGATGCTTCCAAAAGTGTTGTTTTCGATTTCCTCTTCTACTTCTTTGTCTTCTCCAAATTCAACTAAATACCGGTAGTAATAGTCCAATGGACAAATCATGAATTTGTTTAATGAGGAGGCTGATAAAGGCCTCTCTAAAAATTCGTGTATTCGTTGAAGAACTTCAGGGGTTTTTTCAATTTGGGTGGTATTCAATGAGGCTCTATCTGCGAAGGGGATATGGTAAAACAACTTTTTCCATTTGATGGATGGATTTGCTTTTGTTAATTCCATTTCTATTTGCATGAGATAACGGCTTGCTTCATTGCTGCCTATTTGTTCTGCTGCTGCAGTATATGTAGCCAAAACACGATCTGCTTGATGTAAAAGGCGGTAGAAGTGATGTGCAAACAACCCTTGTTTTTCTCGTGTTGATGGAAGTTTGAAAACAGCACGTAAATCCATTGGAATCAAGGTTCGAATGGGATTGTTATTTGGGAGTTTCCCTTCGTTTAATCCAAGGATGATGAGGTTTTTAAAGTCGATCATGCGTGTTTCCAATAAGCCCATGATTTGAAGTCCGTTTGTTGGATTCCCATGAAATGCGATAGTGGAAGTTGACCAATGTTGATTAAGTAATAACTTGAAGCTGCGCATCTCCATAGCAGGAATTCCTTCCCTTAGTAAGGATTCAAATCCACGCATTGCTTGATCAAAAACTTGGATTGCGGTTCTTTCAAATTCATGTATTTGATCAAATGAATCGGCGAAAAGAAGATTTAATTCCCGAATTTTACCCAGCGCAACGTGCCAATCTTCTTTCCAATCTTCCGTGATTAATTCAAACAATATTTTTGCTTTCGGCGGCAAATTTAGGCGGTCCACGGATTGAAAAACTTTGTTTTTTCGTATGCTATCTTGTTCAATGGCTGATATTTGTTTTTTCTCTTCTTCAGGAAGGGAAGATAGGCAAAACACATGGTTAATAATGCGCTGAAAATCTTTAAAATATAGTGCTTTCGTTCGAAAACGTTTCTTGTTTTCTTGAATGGTAAATAATAAATCCACCCAGGACTTAACGGGTGTTTGTTGCAGAGGAAGACCAAGGGTGATATTAGCTTTTCCAACATTTGCAGGAATATTCTTCACTAAAGAATGAATCAAACTTTCGTCAGCGAGTAAAACCAGGGTTTCGTCTAATTCATCTTGATTCAATTTTGCTAGTTCTGTTGCTGCCACCTTAATTTGCCCCGTGTGCTGAGCACATTCGATAACAGTAAAATCAATTGGGGAATGTTGCATGTTACTTTGAGTAACGCTCGCGGTTTTGATTCCTAAAAATTCCAAGTCAGCCCTCAGGAATGACCCAGCTTCATGCTGCTCATTCTCTAAATAATAGGTGTCAGCATCAATAATGAACTCGGCACTACCTCGTTGCATTAAATTTTTAATGATTTGAAGTTCTGCTTTAGAAAGTGCATTGAATCCAGCAAAAATATAGTTCTTATCAGATGAAATTAAGGTCATGGTTTCCTCTGCTAATTTTCTGTATGCTTGAGAAAGTGTGATCTGAGATCTTTTTTTCAATTCAACCATTAACTGCGCATGTAGTTTAGGGATTTGTTCCCAAAAAGCCATGAACTTTAATTGAGATTCACTATAGTTTTCCTCGTCAATTTGCCAGCTTTCTAATTCTTTTATGGATTTTAAATTTTTAAAGATTTGTTCCTGGTCAATCAGGTATCGGTCTAAGTCGTTGAAGTCACTAAGTAATGTTGATCCCCAAGTTAGGAAGGACTCAAAACTTTGACCTTTTCCCTCCTCGGTTTGCAAATAACTTTCGAACAGCACAAGTAAAAGTCTTGTTGGATCAATGATATGTTTGAATTGACTTCTTACCCAGCGGTCGATTGTGTGCATTTCTGGAGCAATCAAAGGCCCCTTATTTAATTTAAACAACGAATTTCCAAGGTATTTTACAGCTCTTTCAGAGGGAAGAATGACAACTAAATGTTCTAATTCAGAGTATTCATCAAGGATTTTCTGTGCAAGCGTATCAATAAATTTCATTGGATAGTAATAGGTGGAAGAATGTACCGAAGATAAGCATTCTATTCAAACCATACTCTTTGGAAAAATTGATTTGGACGGTTAGAATGCATAAATTTATTTCCACCATATGCTTTAATTACTGCGAAGTGCTTGGAATTAAATTGTATTTGAACATAATTTAAACCCTCTGGATAGTTGTTTGATAATCCTTCGAAGATCACTCGCCCATCGTCAAGTAAGACCTCACGGGTGCTTGTATTTGATGGATTGGCAATGTAAATGGAGGCGATTTCTTCCGGAGTTAAATTTGTGTCGAGGGGCACAATCGATATTTCGTAAGTATTTCCTTGGCCGAGTTCGCGGTAAATAATGCGTTTAACTCCGTCAGCTTCGTCTAAAATTATTGGTTTACCTGCTAATTTCGCTACTAATCCGGATTGCCCGTCTCGAAAAAGATATTCGGTATACGAACGAACTTTCAATTGATCCAAATTTGCTTTTTCGGAATGATACCATGTTACCACTCTCACTTTGTAGCCTTTTGACCTTAAAAGATTAATGATACCATTTGACCCTCCTAAATGCCCCGCCCCAACTGCGCAGAAAAAACTAGTTTTCGTTTTCAATATGGAATCAAGCTTTTGAGACATGCGGATGTTTCTCTTAGTGATCACTTCGTCGTAAAGCCCTTCTTGCATCGACATGTTCGCTTTCATGAATTTATCGATAGAGATTAAATCACCTTTCAAGTAAAGTTCGATTAAACGTTCGTGTGTAAAGTTATTTAAGGCATTATCAATGATTTGTTTATCCGAAAGTTGAAATTCATCTGTAAGTAAATCGTATTGTTCTTTCACTGTTTCTAGTGGGATAAATTCTTTTTTGGCATTCAAACAGTATTGCTGAAAATAAGCATCTAAAAACTGTGGCATTCCATCCTCATCGCCATAAAATGTTTTACTCGCATCTATTTCAGATGTATAGGGATTCCCATTCTTATCGTATAGGGTTGTCGGTAATTTTGTTCTTGTGTCGAGCTCATTGAATAAACTAAACACATCAGTTTCCAGGATTAACTTCTCTGTATTGACTAGCGCTGTATAAAGCGAATCTGAAAATTGAAATAGTCTTTTGTCATTCGAATGCAAGGATCCAAACAAATAAGACTTTTGCTTTATCCCATTTCCCGAAATTTCCCAAAGCAATTCACGATCGGAAGCATAATTTTGACCAAATGCCAAAAGGCATGTGCAGTAAAAGGAAAAAAATAGCGATACGTATTTCATCTTGTCTTCAAAGGTACATTTTTACACTGAATCAAATGAAAATTCGTTGTACATGTTGTTCTCCAAAAGCGTAAGCAAGATAAGCTAATGATGGAATTTCGTTTGTCAACATGATTGGTGACTTTCTTCCTAAAGCAATTTTACCGTGACTTTCACTTAGTTCAAGTGCTGCCGCTGCATTAATTGTCAGGGCATTGATTCCTTCTTCCGGTGTCATTTTTTGTTTGATACAGGCCAAGGATAAAATAGTCATTAAGTCATAATTTGGAGATGAGCCAGGATTGAAATCACTTGCCAACGCGATAGGTAGTCCAGCTTCTATCATGCGTCTTGCATCACCAAAAGGAATGGAAAGAAAGTGCGAGCATCCTGGAAGCAGGGTAGGGATTACATTCGATTTTTTAAGTGCCTGAATGTCTTTTTCATCAATTTCCTCTAAGTGATCAACTGAAATAGCGCCAAGTTCGACAGCTTTTTCCACTCCGCCGAGAATACTAAATTGATTGACATGAACTTTGGGTTTAAGTCCATAAGCAATTCCCGCCTTCAAGATCTCCTCCATCTCAGCAACAGAAAAATAATTACGTTCACAGAAAACATCGATGTAATCTGCTAATTGTTCTGCGTGAATGGCAGGTAGCATTTGATTTATGATCAAATCTATGTAAGCCCGTTCATTTTCTTTGTATTCAGCAGGAAAAGCATGTGCACCTAGAAAAGTTGCTTTAATGACAATCGGCATAGATTCTTTCAATCTTTTGATAACTCGAAGCATTTTTAGTTCCCCTTCTAATGAAAGACCATAGCCTGATTTTATTTCTAATGCACCTGTTCCGGTTTGAATGATGCGTTCAATTCGTTTTTTTGCATCTGAATAAAGATTCTCTTCCGACAACTCACTTAATTTTCTTGCAGAGTTCAATATCCCTCCACCTCTAGCAGCAATCTCTTCATAACTTAATCCGTGAATCCGATCGACAAACTCTTCTTCCCGTGTTTTTGCGAAGACCGTGTGGGTGTGAGAATCGATAAATGCTGGTAGGACAAAACAGCCGTCAGCATCTATAATTTCAAGTTCTCGCCAATCAATGATGCCCTCCCATTCGTTCATTGGTCCATATGCAATCACCTCACCATCTTCTAGTGCGAGATAGGCATTTTCAAGCACCTCTAGTTGCTTCATTTCAGCTCCTCTTCGAACAGATGGAATCTGTTCTCCCGCCTGAACGAGTCCTTTGATATTTTTGATTAGAATTTTGGACATAAATCGAATTTAATATAAAGATACTTTCTTGTTTCGTACTCTCGGAAAATTGAAGCGGAAATTGTATATTTAAGTAAAAAGAACATGAGAAAAGAGGAGTTGGGTCAATGGGGAGAGGATGAGGCATTGCATTTTTTACAAGGAAAAGGATTTCAGTTAATTGACAGAAACATCCGATTCAAGAAGTGGGAAGTCGACCTCGTACTTCTGGATGGTGATGAATTAGTCATTGTAGAAGTAAAAGCAAGATGCACCGCACAAATTGGAGAACCATGGCGCGCGGTTACAAAGGCCAAACAACGTCAAATCATCAAAGTTGCAGATCGTTACGTTCAAGATAATCAAATCGACAGAAACGTTCGCTTTGATATTATTTCCATCGTTCACAATCAATTTCAAACCAGTATCGAGCACATTGCAGATGCTTTTTCAGCTTAGATATGTAAAGCGCGATTGTCTGTTGCCGCTAATGCTGCTTCTTTCAATGCTTCTGAGTAAGTTGGGTGACCATGACAAATGCGAGCAATATCCTCTGCAGAAGCACGGTATTCCATTGCTGTTACTGCTTCCATAATTAAATCAGCTGCTCTTGGAGCAATCATATGTACACCAAGAATCTCGTCTGTTTTTTCGTCTGCTAACACTTTGATGAATCCGCTTGTATCCATACTTGCACGCGCTCTTCCTAATGCTTTAATTGGAAAACTTCCAGCTTTATAGGCAATACCTGCAGCTTTCAATTCTTCTTCTGTTTTTCCAACGGCAGCAATTTCCGGCCAAGTATAGACAACTCCAGGGATCAAATTATAATTGATGTGTGGTTTTTGTCCAGCAATCATTTCTGCAACGAATACACCTTCTTCTTCCGCTTTGTGTGCAAGCATTGCTCCACGAACAACGTCTCCAATAGCGTAGATGTGACTCATTTTTGTTTGCAGATGATCATTGACCTCGATTTGACCTCGATCAGTGATACTTAAACCTGCTTTATCTAGGTTTAAACCTTCTGTATACGCTTTTCTTCCAACTGCTACAAGACAATAATCAGCTTCAAGCGTTACCGTTTCACCTTTTTTATTTTCAGCAGTTAGAACTACTTTTTTACCTTTATTTTCTACTTTCACAACACGGTGTTCCATGTGGAATTTGAATCCTTCTTTTTTAAGGATTTTTGTAAATTCTTTCCCAATTCCAGCATCCATTGTAGGGAGAATTGTTGGTGCAAATTCAACCACTTCAACTTCTGCACCTAGCCGTGCGTAAACGGAACCAAGTTCTAGTCCAATGACACCTCCACCAATCACCAACATTCTTTTCGGAATCTCAGTCATATTCAAGGCCTCGGTAGAAGTAATGATGCGCTTTTTATCCGGCTCCATGCCTGGGAAAAAGTTGGGTTTTGAACCTGTTGCAATAATGATATTTTTTCCTTGTAGAGCGGTTTCTGCTCCATCTGCTCCTTTCACCAAAATGGTATTTGCATCTGCAAAAGAACCAAGTCCGTGAAATACGCTTACTTTATTTTTATCCATTAAAAATTTAACACCTGCACATGTTTGACTAACCACCTCATTTTTGCGGTTAATCATTTGTGTTAAGTTGGCCTTTAAGCCTGTGATTTCAATTCCATGTGTTTGGAAATTGTGTTGTGCATTGTGGAAATGTTCAGATGAATCTAATAGCGCTTTAGATGGAATACATCCTACATTCAAACAGGTTCCACCGAGAGTGTTGTATTTTTCAACAAGTGCTGTTTTTAGACCGAGTTGTGCACATCGAAGTGCTGAAACATACCCACCTGGACCCGATCCTACTACAATTACATCAAAAGCGTTCATCTCACAAATTTTTCCTCAAAGTTAGCACAACAATTCACAAGTTAAAAACAGAAAGGGGATATCCGTAAATAAAAATCAAACTCTTTTGTGAATTCTGCGTTTATGACTTGGATGAAAAATTATTTAATTATTGGATATGGATGGCTCGGAAAAGCACTTTCTCTTACCATAAAAGGTGAAGGAACGAAGGTTTTTTCTACTTCAACGGATGCGAACAAACTCCAAGAAATGTTGTCAGAGGGTATTTCACCTGTGCCATTGATGAAAACTGGTAAAGTTATTTCTTGGCAGGAAACACCAAAGATACACTTTGACGCAGTTGTCATAACCCTTCCTCCATTTGATGGGGTACTTGAATCCCTACAGAATTTAATGCAGAGCATTCAAGCCGAACGTGTAATTTTCACAAGTTCTACCGGTGTTTATTTGGATGAATCTAAAACGATGGATGAAACAGCTCCAGTGATTAAATCACACCTTGTTTTACAAATGGAAGAATGCATTGAATCACTCGTTACTAGCAAGTATGTTATTCTTCGATTGGCAGGTCATGTCGGACCAAACCGTCATCCTGTACGCTTTTTCTTACGAAACAGACGTGAAATTCCAGATGGACAAGCGCCTGTCAACTTAATACATCAGGCAGACATTATAGGAGCAATTACTTGTCTATTCGAGGAGTCATTTCCGAATAAGGTATACAATGTATGTTGGCCTGAACATCCAACAAAGCAGCTTTACTATGGAAACCTTGCACTTGAAATGGGAGCGGAAAAACTCTCCTTTTTAGAGGGGAATCATGGCAAGAAAATTGATGGAAGCAAGATCACCCGCGAAACCAAGTTTAGATACCGCCATTCAATACACGAAATCAAAGATTTAGATTTGAGAAAAGACAACATTT
>CAIRMS010000073.1 GCA_903879765.1 uncultured Flavobacteriales bacterium | reverse complement strand
GAATCCTGTCTTTTTCTTTTTGCATTTGACATGGCTTGCTTTTCCCATACTTATTGCCTTGATCATAACATTGATTCTATTAAACCGAGAAATGGGATATTCGATACACAACCGTAAATCTTGGCTTTTATTACCGTATTATGTTTGGTTGCTCATAGCGGCATCTCTGAATGCCTATATTGCTCTTATGAATTAGATTGCAAGAGTGATTTTCCAGTCATTTCAATGGGAGCTGCTAAACGCATGCGATTAAGAATGGTTGGTGCTACATCCGCCAAAATTCCATGGTTTAATTTGATTCCGTTATCATCCGTCACTAAAATAACAGGCACAGGATTTAAACTATGAGCTGTATTTGGAGTTCCGTCAGAATTTAACGCATAATCCGCATTTCCATGGTCAGCGATGATTAGAAACTCATAGCCATTTTCTTTTCCTGCGGCTACCACAGCTTGCAGACATGAATCTACTGTTTCAACAGCTTTTTTAATCGCATCGTATACACCTGTGTGTCCAACCATGTCTGGATTTGCAAAATTCAAGCAAATGAAATTTGGTTTGTCGTGTTGAATACTGTTAATGATTTCGTCGCGTACTTCCAACGCACTCATTTCTGGCTGCAAATCATAAGTGGCGACTTTCGGAGAATGAATTAAAAGTCGATTTTCACCAGAAAAAGGCACTTCTCTTCCTCCATTAAAGAAGAATGTCACGTGCGGATATTTCTCTGTTTCTGCAATTCGAACCTGTGTTCGGTCCATGTTAGAAATAACTTCGCCTAGCGTATTTAAGAGGTTGTCTTTTTCAAAAATAACATGTAATCCATTGAACGTTGAATCATAGTTTGTCATGGTACAATAATACAAGTCTAACGGACTCATATTATAGGCGGGGAATGCTTCTTGTGTTAGAACGGACGTTATTTCACGTGGTCGATCGGTGCGGAAATTAAAGGAAATGACAATGTCCCCATCTTCTATGATTCCTTCTGGATGGATGATATATCCTTCAATAAATTCATCTGTTACTCCTTTTTCATAGGATTCTCGCACAGCTTCTGCTGCCGATGTAGCTTTCGTTCCGGCACCTTTCGTCAGTAAATGGTATGCTTTCGCTACACGTTCCCAGCGTTTATCGCGATCCATTGCGAAGTATCTTCCGATAACGCTCGCAATTTTACCGGTACTTAATTTTAAATGATTTTCAAGATTTTGAATGCATTCAAGTCCACTTTTTGGATCACAATCGCGCCCATCGGTAAATGCATGAATAAATACGTTTTCTAATCCATGTGATTTTGCCATGTCACAAAGCGTGTTTAAGTGCGCTTGCGAGCTATGAACGCCGCCTTCAGAAACGAGTCCTATGAAGTGAACTTTTGAATGGCGTTCTTTTGCTGTTTCAAACGCTTTAAGGATTACTGGGTTTTTTTGAAATTCACCGTCTCGAATCGCTTTATTAATGCGTGTAAGTTCCTGATAAACAATCCTTCCGGCACCAATATTCAGGTGTCCCACCTCAGAATTCCCCATCTGACCTTCAGGTAAACCAACATCTTCACCGAATGTTTTCAATGTCGCATGTGGGTATTGCTGCAAAAGTGAATCCATGAAAGGTGTATTGGCTGCATTGATGGCATCGGAAGCAGATTTGTCTCCAATTCCCCAACCATCCAGAATGATGAGTCCGAAGTGATTTGTCATAGTGACAAAGTTACCTCAAAAACCGTTCCTTTTGGGATATTTTCTTTACATGTTATTGTGGCGCCTTGTAATTGAGCAAATTCTGAGGCGATGAATAATCCAAGCCCACTTCCTTGTTTTTGACGTGTTTCTTCGTTGCCAATTCGGTAGAATTTTTCAAAAATGGATGCACGTTCTTCTGATGGAATTCCAGGTCCTTCATCTTTTACGCCGAAAATGAAATTTGCACCCTTTTTATGGAAATATATCGTGATTTCGGAATCTATTCCAGCGTATTTACAGGCATTTTCAAGTAAATTCACGATGATCATTTCCAAGATAAATGCATCCGCGTGCACCGAAATCTGCTCGGAAGATTCTAGCTGAATAAATTCTTGTAAATAACGCTTGTGAAAACGATCAACAATAGAAGTAACTAATTGATTGAATGGAAGATCACTATTGACGGCTTGCAAGGATTTATTTTCTACTCTTGAAGCATGTAAGATGTTATCGATGAGTAAACTCAAGCGTTCATTTTCATCCATTGCCTTTTTTAGTAAATCAATTTTTTTTTCTTCAGGTAAATCGTGTTTCAACAAGGTTTGAAGAAATAATTTAACAGAAGAAATAGGTGTTTTTAATTCATGTGTAATGGAAAGCAAAAAATTGGATTGTCGCTGGGTTAAGCCTATTTCTTTCAGAATAACTTTTCGCATCTTCCAAATACCTAAAAAAAGTAAGACCATGAACACGCTGCCTTCACCGATAATCATCCAAACGCGACGACTATATTCTTGTTGTGATAGGTCGATTTGTCCATTTAAACGAATCAGTAAATTCCCCCACCAAATAAACTGTAGGAACACATAAATCACTAGAATGATTAAAAAGAAATTCGCTTGCTTTTTCATAGAGAAAGTGTAAGCTTATGCTTTCAGTCGATGGAATGATTGTTTCAGTAAGAATGGTGTAGACAAGGTGGTCACTAGTCCCATAATTACGAGCATGGAAAAGATTTCAACGTTGATAAAGCCTTCACGGAAGGCAATATTGGCGATAACAAGCTCCATGATTCCACGAGCGTTTAGTCCATAAGCAAGTGTCATTGATTGACGATGTCCCATGTTAGCGAATCGCCCTCCAATGTATCCTCCAAGAATTTTCGAAAGAAAGGACACAAGAATGATGGCAATAAGTAGGCCGTAGTTGTTTATCGCTGAAAATTTAAATTCTAAACCAATTCCCGCAAAAAATATGGGTGCCAGGAATCCCATGGCCATGCTGCTGGTGGTTTTATGAAAAAGCTCGATGTTTTTGGCACCGATAAGTTTTTTACTCAAAAGCATCGATGCGAAAAATGAACCGATAATAAAATGTAAACCAATACTTTCTGTCAAGGTAGCAAAAAGCAAAATAAACATGAAAAGGATCGCAAACAAAGATTCTTTCCCTTTTAAAACAGCTAATAAGCGATCGATTTGATTCTCAACAAAATCTTCTTTCTGGGTAAAATGTTGGATTACGCGGTAAGAAATATAAACGACGAGAATAAAGGCAATGAGTTTAATTCCTGTAAAAATCGTTGCGGTGGTAATGGCTGAAAAGGATTTGTCAATGTGGTTCATATCCAACAAAATCCCCAATATTGTTAAGGCAAGAACGTCATCAAAAATGGCAACCGATATGATTTTTTGTCCAACTTCCGTGTTTAGTTTTCCTAAGTCCATCAGTATGCGAATACTAACTGGAAGCGCTGTAATTGCTACGCACAAACCAATGAATACGGTGGTCATTACATTCTGCCCAAATAACTTCCCAACCATAAATCCACTTAAAATCGGTAGTATAAACGCAAGAAGTGAAATAACGATGTTTCTGCCTTTCATGGATTTTAGGATGTCATCAAAATTGATTTCAAGTCCGGCAAGAATGACAAGAAGAAAGACTCCTAAATCAGAGATAACCTTTAGCTCTTCGGTTCGGTGAATAAAATTTAAAAGCGTAGGACCAAGAATGATTCCTGCGATGATTTCTCCAATCATTGCAGGTTGTTTCATGCGTTCGAAAAGCTCACCAAAGAAGCGTGCAAGGACCAACAATAAAAGAAGCGCTGCAAAAAAGGGCAATTCAAATTTTGGTAAATCAATCATCTTTGTTGGTGTTAAATGAACGTTATTTTTCTTGCATGGATTAAATCATTCCCTGCAAATTTCCCCTTGTTAATCGCTTACTAGCGAATCGTTTCCATCGGTCGTGCACCTTGCATTAAAATACTCGGATCTATTGCATTTGGATTAGGTGTTTCAGGTGTTTGCATAACCGATTTCGACTTAATAATTCCATAGTGTTCAGCCATCGCACCCATGTACAATTGTAGGTTCCCAATCATTTCTGAATAAGCACCAGTATAAGCCTCTGCACTTTCACCGTTTTCAAGGGCTAATTGCTCAAGTCCGGAGTAAATGCGTGGCATTACCACTTTATACATGCGGTTAATTTCTTTTTTCAGGGCTTTTGCAAAACTAGATGAAGGATTTCCATAGCGTGGATTTTGTGCTAAATCGTTCATTTTTAAACAGGCATCCATCGCAGCAATTAAATCTTCTGCATTTTCAGGGTTACCAGCAAATTCAACGTTACTATGTTCGAAATAGCCGAAAATACTTTTGTAATTAGCTAATAATTTCGCTCCAAGTGCTTCTGCCTTTTGTTTTTGTCCGGCTAAGTAGTATAACTGAACATATTCATGAAGTGAACCACTACACTTTGCTCTTACTGCTTGACCTTGGTAGTTATATTCTACATGTTTTTCATTGAATTTCATTGACATAAATGGATCGCAAGGATTTACTTCGCCAAAATCAAGTACGCGTTCAAGTGGCATCAATTTTAAAGAGTAATCTAGTACAGAGATAGCTTTTGCCGTTTGCTTGCGGTTCAACAACTGTTCTGCTAATAACAAGAAATTTGAACGGTATTGTACAGTGTGGCGTCTTGCATAATAGTCAGTCAAAACATGTGGATTTGCCATGTCTCCATACTCGTATACGCTCATCATGTTTTTAACCATTTTGGCAACGTTATAGAACATCGGTTCCTCTTTTACAGGACTCAATTCATACGCCATTCCAACTTGCTTCACATGTCCACCTGAAAGAAGTGCCACAGAGAAAGAAGAACCGCGACTACTAGAGAAGAAAATTCCTCTTTTCCAATCATTGTTTGCAACGACATCCATCATCATCACTTCGTCACGTGTTAAGGCCGGATCACGATCTGTGCTGAATTCAAAGTTGATTTCATCAGAACAGTTAGCCATTTCATTTTGTGAGATAGTTCCTGCTTTTAAGGCATTTTGTTTGTTCACTTTTAATGAAAAACGATTCGAAGGGAAGAAGCTATATTTTTTTCCTTCATCTGTTAGCATGTTGTTGTCATCGCGAACGAAGGCCATTGCTTCTTTGAAATCAACCGCTGACCAGATGTTTTCAAACTGCTCCAACAACTCTTGTAATTGTTCAGCTGATCCATTTTTAAACTCAACAGATCCGCCTCTAGCACCTTCAAATAGTTTAAATACTCCAAGGTATTTTTGAACAGTGGCTTGAATGAGGTTGGTGGTGTCTGTGTTAGCAATCGCTGCACGCGTAGCCTCAAATTCAGGATTCGAAATCGTTACATTAGCAAATACTTTTTGAACTTCCTGATCAAAATAACGTGCTGCATTCACCGCTTCCGATGGATTATTTTTCAAGCGCATATTCAACACTTTGTTGATGATTTCTTCGCTGGCATTCATCGAGAATAGTTGAATTAACGGCATGAAGTACACTTGATCTGTATTTCCTGCATACATCAGAATTTGATCCTCACGGAATTTAATCGGAAGTGGGTCAGAATCATATGATTTCATTTTCATTTGATTCGTGTACCAATCTGTTCCCATTAGCGACAAGTTACAAACGCGCACATCTGTTCGTTTTCCTTCTACTTCTTGAAGGTACCATAGAGGGAAGGTATCGTTGTCACCGTTGGTGAAAATGATGCTGTTTTTCCCACATGATTGCAAATAATTTGTCGCTAAGTCTCTAGCCGATGTTTTCCCGCTTCGATCGTGGTCATCCCATCCTTGAACACCCATGATTACTGGAACGACAAATCCCAATGCACTAGCAATTGCGGCACTGTTCACTTGAGAACTAATTTTACGTTGAATCAAGTCATAAATCGCGTATACACCAACGCCAATCCACATGGCAAAAAAGTAGAATGATCCTGCGTATGCATAATCACGCTCTCTTGGTTCCATCGGTTTTTGATTTAAGTACACTACAATCGCTAAACCAGTAAAAATAAACGCAAGTGTCAGAACAAACGCATCTTTTGGTGCTTTACGGTAATGAAAAACAAGCCCAATAATTGCCAAAATTAATGGCAATAAATAGAATTTGTTGTGAGCAGGATTTTCAGTTGTGTAATGCGGTTGATATTCTTGACTTCCCAATCTAGCTTCATCCAGGAATGAAATCCCTGAAATCCAGTTCCCGTGTAGGTTGTCTCCATGTCCTTGAATGTCATTTTGACGTCCCGCAAAGTTCCACATGAAGTAACGCAAGTACATCCAATTCACTTGGTAGCGCATGAAATAAGTTAGGTTTTCCCCGAAGCTTGGCAAACGTTTTCCATCGCGGCCAATTTCTGTATTTGTTCCATCATTTTCATCATATCCGGACCATTTTGCGTACCCTTGTCTGTGCACCGGACTATCCCCTGAATACATGCGAGGGAAGATGGTTGATTGCGCATAGGTGGCAACAGCTCCATGACGAATAGAGGCATTGCTTTCATAGTATTTTTCTTCAATCGAATAAGCTCCTTTGTGCTCTGCTACCCATTTTTGCGCATCAGCTTCTTTGGTAAATGCTTTTACTTCAACATCACTTTCGGTAATCACAAAACGACGCAAATAATAAGCTGAAAGGTCTTTCCAAGCATCGTTACTTAAAATACGCGCTCCGTTCTCGGTCATTTCTTCTCCATTTCGGAAGGAATTCCAATAGTTTCCGAAGAAAATAGGTGCGGAACCATATTGCTCACGTTTCAAATAAGAGTGTAGCGTAACTAAGTTTTCTGGATCATTTTCATCAAGAGGCGTATTAGCATTGGAACGAATAACAATCACCGCGAATGAACTGTATCCGATCAACAAGAAAACCAATCCCATCATGGAATTATACAATAAGGTATTTCCTTTTTTTCTTGCCCATCTCACCAATAAAACACAAGCGAAAATGAGTAAAATAAAGAAGAAAACGGTGCCAGAAAAGAAAGGCAGCCCTAAGCTATTGACAAATGCTACTTCAAAATTAGAAGCCATTGCAATGGATCCAGGAATGATGCCTTCTTGAATAAATCCAAGTGCAACAATGGAGATGATTCCAGTTAGGATGAGACCTTTTGTGTTTACCTTTTCTTTTACACGGAAATAAATCATGTATCCAATCGCTGGAACAACCAAGATTCCCAAAAGGTGAACTCCAATCGCGAGACCTAACATAAAGAAAATCAATAATATCCATCTATTTGGACGGTAATCGTCGGAGATATCTCCAGACTGTAATAAACCCATTTCTTCATCCCATTTCAGAATGGCCCAGAAAATCACAGCCGTGAATAAGGATGCCATGGCGTAAACTTCACCTTCCACTGCGGAAAACCAGAATGAGTCAGAAAATGTATACGCAAGTGAACCAATAGCAGCAGAGGTGAAAATAGCAATTTGATTTCCGGATGTTAATTCTTTCTGTTGAGATAGAATGATCTTTTTAATCAATAAAGTCAAGGACCAAAACATAAATAAGATGGTCAAAGAACTCGAAATAGCGGAAAGTGCATTGATCCAAACAGCAACCGATTCAGGTGCTGCAAAGAAACTAAACAAACGTCCTAAAACCATAAACAATGGCGCGCCAGGAGGGTGTCCAACTTCTAATTTGTATGCAGCGGTAATATATTCACCACAATCCCATAAACTTGCAGTGGATTCAATCGTCATGAGGTACACAGTGCTTGCCATCAGAAAAACAAGCCAACCGAGTAGGGTATTCCATTTAGTATAATTCATGTGTATGCGAATTAGTTCTGTTTTTTGTACTGCGAATTTAAGAATATTCGCTTTGAAAAATCACTCGGATGACGCAATTAAGCAAGATCCTTGAAATTATTTTTCAAATCTAGTTGTTAACAAGAAAAAATGTTCTTAAATTTGCCTCGCATTTGAGAAAATGCAGATTGACCTATGGTGTAATTGGCAACACGTCGGTTTTTGGTACCGAAGAGTCTAGGTTCGAGACCTAGTGGGTCAACAAAAAAAAAGAAATCTCTTGATAACATTACGTTTCATGGGTTTTTTTTATTTCCGATTTTTTTCTTCCTCCTCATTGAAAACCCTCATCG
>CAIRMS010000072.1 GCA_903879765.1 uncultured Flavobacteriales bacterium | reverse complement strand
GGAATCATTTACAAAGCATTAGGAAATCCTTCAGAAATGTTCACCGAGATGTTCGCTTTAGGACGTCTTCCAGGTTGGATTGCTCAATGGAAAGAAATGACAGAGAACAAAGAACCTATCGGTCGTCCACGCCAGATTTACATCGGCGAAACGGACCGAGAGTATGTAGAGATTTCGAAACGATAAGACAAAAAAATAGCCCTAACAGAATCGTTAGGGCTATTTTTTTTGGTTAATTTTCTGTTTCCTCTTGAGGCTCTCCCTCCTCATCAAACGGAAAATGTGTTCGCTTAGAGCCAGCATACGTTTCAAACATGCGGAAACTACATTCCAAGTCACCGTTGAATACTTTGTGTTTCACACTTGGACGCAGTCCAATGGATTTTAGTCCTTCTTCACTTGACGTAATCACCCACGCTTGAGAATTCGTCATGGTGTGCTTCAGCCAGTTCCCGATGTTTTCGTATAGTTCGTGGGTGTTTGCTGCCAAACGTTCCCCGTAAGGTGGATTGGTTAAAATGAAAATCGCTTCATCCTCTTCTTTCGTGATTTCATCGAATGAACACACTTTTGTTTCAATGAAACGACCAAAACTCATCGCACGTAAATTGCGGCGTGTTTTCAAAATCATTTCATCCGATAAATCCGAGCCCATGATTCGACATGGAAGTGAACGGACATTTCTCGGTGCATTGTCATAGATGTCATTCCAAACAGACTCGTCGTAATTCTTTAGATTCTTGAACGCATAATGCTGACGCTCGATATTCGATGGAATTCCAGAAGCCAGTAATGCAGCTTCCATCAATAGCGTTCCTGAACCACAAAATGGATCAAGGAAGGTTGTTTTACGGTCCCATTTAGATAAACGAATCAAACTTGCGGCAACTACTTCATTGATTGGAGCATCTCCGACCGCTTCACGATATCCGCGTTGAAAAAGTGGAATCCCACTCGTGTTCAAGGAGATTGTCACTTCGTTTTCTTTGATGTATAAGTCAAATAAAACTTGTGGGCGTTTTAATTCAACATCCGGACGATCATCGAATTCATTGCGAAATGAATCTACAATGGCATCTTTCACAACTAAATATGGGTACTGCGTATTGTTAAATAAGGTCGAGAAAACAGCGCCTTTTACCGCAAACGTTTTCGATACGTCGAAAATTTCTGTCCACTTAATCTTCATGGATTTACGGTACAAGTCTTCCTCTGATTTAATGTAGAACTTGTCGAGTTCGACTAGAATCGAAATAGCGCAACGTGCATATAAATTTAAATAATACACATCTTTCCATGTTCCCTTAATGCGCACCGCGCGGTTCAATTGCTCTGCTTTTGGGTAGCCAAGTTCTTCCAATTCCTCCACTAATGTTTGCTCAAATCCAAACAAGCATTTCAGTGTAATTGTTAACTCTTCATTATTTCCCGTGCTCTTCTTTTCCATTTTCTCGTGATAAGGTCTAACTTTGTACAAAAGAACGAATTTGCGAAGTTTCTCGACTCTTATTTTATCACTTTTTTTCATTCTTCACTCAGAATGTTACGCTCAACAGAAAATCGGTTTGGTTTTAAGTGGTGGTGGAGCAGCTGGAGTGGCGCATGTAGGCGTGTTAAAAGCGCTCGAGGAAAGACATATTCCCATCGATTTTGTGGTTGGAACTTCTGCGGGGGCACTCGTTGCAAGCATGTATGCCTGTGGTTATTCTCCCCTTGAAATCGAAGCTTATGTATTGAGTGAACCATTTCAGCTCATGGTGAAAGGTGAATTAGAAGTTGACAAGAAATTCTACTTTTTCGATGAGTCCAACACGAGTAGCATGTTCAACATTCCTTTTTCTAAGGATAGTATTTTGCAGAAGTCCATTCCTATGTCGTTTGTGGATCCGCGCTATTTTGACTTTGAGATGCTGCGCATATTGGGTAGAACCAGTGCATCCGTTGAAAAAGATTTCAATCAATTATTTATTCCATTTCGTTGCGTGGCATCGGATGTTGTCCGAAAGGAAAGTGTGGTTTTTTCAAAGGGTAATTTGAATGAGGCCGTACGTGCATCCATGACATTTCCTTTGTACTTAAATCCAATTCGAATCAACGGAGTGCTTTATTTTGATGGTGGATTGTACGATAATTTCCCGCTGAATGCCATGTACGAGCAATTTGATGCAGACTTTATCATTGGAAGTAATGTGACAAAGAATGACATAAAAGCGAATGAAAATGATTTCTTCGGGATGATTTCAAGCATGATGACTACCCCAACAAACTATACGTTGCCATGTGAACACGGAATGATCATAGAGCCAAAAACGGAGGTTGGAACCTTTGAATTTGAAAATGTAAAACAAGCCATTGAGGATGGATACCGAGCGACCCTTTTAAAACTAGATTCCTTGGAACAATTTATTGATGTTCGTGAGCATTCAGATTCCTTGGCAATGAAAAGAAAAAAATTTCATTCGAGTGTTGATCCAATTTTTGTCTCCTCAGTAAAAACAGCCTCGTTGAAAAAAAATGAATTCCAATATGCCAATAAATTTATCTTACCAAAAAGAAGTCACCGCATTTTGGATGAGGTGGAATTAAGGGAACGTTATTTCCGTTTGGCATCTACACCGCAAATTGAGCTTCTTTATCCGAATTTCGAGTCGAAGAAGGACGGAACATTACAATTGAATTTAAATGTCAAAAAGGCGAAAGAATTTCGAGCTGACTTTGGCGGACTCATTTCATCACGCGCAGTGAACACCGGTTATTTTAATTTGAGTTACCGAAGCATCGGACGAGTGGCACATAAAATCAATGCGGAGTCTTATTTTGGTAAGTTTTACGGTTCTCTCCGAACGAATTACGAGCTGGTTTTTCCGTCAATTTTCCCGATATCCGTTAGCGGGTATTTCACCTTGAATCGTTGGGATTATTTTCGAAGTTTCGCCACGTTTTTTGAAGAAGTAAGACCTTCCTTTCTCGTTCAGAACGAAGCGTATGCTGGAGTGAAAGTAAAATTACCACTTGGAAATAATGCACGCTGGATTATGGATGCCCGCTATCTAAGCTTGGAAGATGATTATTACCAATCCAGTAAATTTACGTCAATCGACACAGCAGATTTCACAAGGTTCTTTGGAACATCCCTGTCTATGGAGTATACCAAAAACAGTTTGAATAGAAAACAGTTTGCATCTGAGGGGCATTTTTTTCAAGTAAAGGCTCGGTATGTAAATGGATTTGAGCGAACGGTACCTGGGACAACTTCCATATTAAAGGATACCGTAGAAAAGGATCATCAATGGTTAAGTATTCAGGCTGAGTTTCAATCCTTTTTTATAAAGAAAGGTCCGTTTCACATTGGTTTGCATGGTAAATCAGTGCTGAATAGTCAATCGTTGTTTGCAAATTACACCGCGAGTTTATTATCCATGCCTGCCTTCAACTTAATTCCAGATATGGAAACGTTCTTCTTACCAGAATACCGTGCGACGCAATACTTCTCATTAGGGTCAAATTTTGTCGTTGAACTCGCAAAGAAACTAGACTTCCGTTTGGATGTTTACTATTTTCAACCAATCGTTCAATTGCGTCAAAATATCGATGGAACCATAGAATATGTTAAACCGCAACAAGCGCAATCAATCGTTGCTTCTAGTTCAATTTTGTATGACACGCCTATCGGACCAGTAAGGGCAACCTTAAACTATTTCCCTGCACAAGAAAGCCCATTATTTTTCCAATTGAGTTTTGGATATGTGCTCTTTAATGAGCGAGCACTTCGATAAAGAAGCGGATGAATTAAATCAATCCTCTTGAGCGAAGGAATTCATCCAAACTCTCAATGTCTCCGAACAATACTTCCCTTGCCTTACTTCCTTGGAATGAACCAATAATTCCCATTCCTTCCAATTGATCTACAATTCTTCCGGCGCGGTTATATCCTAACTTTAGTTTACGTTGAAGTAAACTTGCAGAGCCTTGCTGATTGATTACAACGATTCTTGCGGAGTCAACAAACATTGGATCTATCTCATTCATATCAATGCTACCACTAGACTCTCCGCCTTCTGGGGTATATTCAGGTAAAATAAGTGCTTCTGGATACGCACGTTGATCGCCAATAAAGCTACAAATCTCTTCTACTTCAGGAGTATCAACGAATCCACACTGCAAGCGTTTGATGTCAGAACCTGTTGAAATCAGCATATCTCCACGACCAATTAATTGATCCGCGCCTGAAGCATCAAGAATTGTTCTCGAGTCAATTTTTGATAATACACGGAAGGCGATACGTGCAGGGAAGTTTGCTTTAATCATACCGGTAATGACATTCACGGATGGACGCTGCGTTGCGACAATTAAGTGAATCCCAATCGCACGAGCAAGCTGTGCGATACGGGCAATCGGATGCTCTACTTCTTTACCTGCTGTCATAATGAGATCCGCGAACTCATCAATAAGCACAACAATGTATGGTAAATAACGGTGTCCTTTTTCCGGATTTAAGCGTCTTGCAATGAACTTCGCGTTGTATTCTTTGATGGTACGAACTCCTGCATCTTTCAATAATTCATAACGTTCATCCATTTCGATACACAGTGAATTCAATGTATTGACAACTTTCGATGTATCTGTAATGATGGCATCTTCTTCGCCTGGTAATTTTGCTAGGAAATGCCGTTCTATTTTGTTGTAGAGGGTTAATTCCACTTTCTTCGGATCCACTAAGACAAATTTAACCTGCGCTGGATGTTTTTTGTAAAGAATGGAGATAAGAATTGCATTGAGTCCAACTGATTTTCCTTGACCCGTAGCACCCGCTACTAAAAGGTGAGGCATTTTTGTGAGGTCGAAAACAAACGTTTCATTGGTAATGGTTTTACCCATAACTATTGGAAGTTCTCCGTCGAAATTTTGGAATTTATCTGAGGCTATTAATGAACGCATGCTCACCATTTCTGGATTTGAATTAGGCACTTCAATTCCAATTGTTCCTTTTCCAGGAATCGGAGCAATAATACGAATTCCTAATGCCGAAAGACTTAATGCGATATCGTCTTCTAAGTTTTTAATTTTCGAAATACGAACACCAGGAGCAGGAACGATTTCATAGAGTGTTACTGTCGGACCTACCGTCGCCTTAATTTTGGCGATTTCAATTTTATAATGTTGTAGCGTTTGAACAATTTTATCCTTGTTCGTTTCCAGTTCTTCTTTACTGACAGAAATACCACTTGTGCCATAATCCGTCATAAGGTCGAGTGGAGGCAAAACATATCCTTCTAGGTCTTTGGTTGGATCATATTCTCCAAATTCTTTCACAAGTGTCTTTGCTCGGTCATCTTCATCTGATTTCTGAGTCGCATTGGATCCCATAATTGGACGAGCTTCTGTTTCCGGAGCAACACTACTTGGTTCAGGTTCAGTGGCAATTTCTATTTCAAAATCATCATCATCGGAATCAACCTCCTCTTGAATAGAAAATTTGGAAGAAACACTGAGTTCACTTTCATCATAAAACACATCGTCATCCTCATCTACTGCCTTGGAGAAATCGACTGTTTCAGAAATTACATCTGTTTTTATTTCTTCATCTTTAATCGTATTCACAACAAAAATATCCTCATAAGAATGACGTGTATCTTCATTGTCTGCAGCATAAACTTGTTCATTTTCCACTTCGTTTTTATCCCGGCTAAAAATGAAATCAAGCAGTTTTGCATAGTTTGGATTGAAAATCAACGTTGTTATTACGTAGAGAAAAACCAAACTCAAAGCAAAAGCACCAAAACTCCCTAAAGTGAGTAAAAGCCATTCATTCACATAAAATCCGAAAGTCCCACCAAGGTAATTCAAGTTTTCGCTGAAAAAACCGAGGAAAACAGATCCCCAAATCATGTAAGCGATTGAAATGGTAAATGCTCTTCCTAAGGGAACAATCGTATAATCGAATAGGATACGAATTCCAGAAATAAACATCAAAAAGCAAATGACAAATGAGGTTACTCCAAACAACCGATAAATCAACAGGTGAGAAGTCCAAGCGCCGAATTTACCTAACCAATTTTGAACAGGTTCTTCCGTTCCATCAAAAATATAGTCAATGAAAGATCGTTGTAAGATTCGATCTTGATCTTCAGTCCATGTAAACAGATAGGATAAACAAGCTAAAAATAGGTAAATCGAAAGTAGGGTTAAAGTTGATCCAAGAATAACTTTGATTCGTTTCGTATCAAATTTTGATGTAAAACTCCATCTTTCAGGTGTTTTTTCCTTACTAGCTTTGGTTGTTTTACCCTCTTGTTTTTTTGTATTTGAGCTGGTAGAATTCTCAGTTCTAGCAGCACTTTTTGGTGTAAATTCGTTGTCTTCCATTCGTTTTGTATACAATATCCAACGAAGTTAATAGATAAGGTCACATTCCTACCGAATTTATTGGAATTGTATAAACAAGATTTTGTTAGTTAGTTCCAGGGATGGTAGTGCTTGTTTTTACTGAATTTTCTATAAATGCTTTCAGGCTAATTTTTTGATAATCAGGAGGAATCATGAAAATGGAAAGAGGTGGAATTTTTTCATCAAGGGATTCTAAAGTGTATTTGTATAATCCATGGTCATTGACCACATAATACTGTAACAGTAAACCAGGGGCATTGTCATATGCGCCTAAATATTTTGCAGCGATTTGTTTAGTGTAAATAACTGTTAATTCGTTTTTTGCTAATTCATGTTTGAAGTGAAGTCTTTTCCCCCGTAAACCCGCAATCTTTGCATGACCAAATTGTTTTTTAAAGGTGTAGGAACTTACACTCGTATCCGCTTCATCGTCTTTAAATTGAATGGCAAAATTCCCTTCTTCCAGCTGAATTAATACGTATTTTTTTTGCTGGGTTAAATGTTTAATTGTTTCTTGTTTTCCTAATTCAGAATTGAAATTGACAATTTTCAAAAGGGAATCTCTCGCAAAAATGATCATTTTAGCTTCAACAGAATCTTTTAGGCCACACGCTCAATTCTGTAGGTTAATGTCCCATTAAAATGACTGGGATTTTGACTCAAACCCACGAAATATATTCCAAGAAAAAAGATGAAAATCAGGAGGGATTTGATCATGTAAAAAAGTCTTTAAAATGCTTTAAGTGTCGAAACAAATATAGGGAATTATCGAGAAGTTAAGTAGTTCCAATTCGATAGTTCCTTTAGAATGTTGTAAATTTGTCATGCCCGAAGAAAGGGAGTTTTATGAATCGTCAATTACAATTTATCTTTAATCCTTCTGAACTAGGCGCAGGAACGCGTGGCGCTTCATTAGGGCCAGAAGCAGTTAGAGCAGCAGCAAGAGCTCAAAATTCAACCTTGTTTTCTGAGTATCCAGTTTATACCTTGCCAAATCGCAACGATTTATTGGACCGACCAACGAACTTTCCATTCGCGAAACGAATTGATGGTGTCCTTCAAATATTTGAAGGGATTAAACAACAAGTAAAAGAAGCTATCGACTCGGGAATGTTTCCATTAATCATTGCTGGTGATCATTCATCTGCTGGTGGAACAATGGCTGGATTGAAATTGGCTTATCCTGGAAAACGGCTTGGTGTACTTTGGATTGATGCCCATGCAGATATTCACTCGCCATACACGACTCCTTCTGGAAATATACACGGAATGCCTATTGCAACAGCTTTGGGAGTGGATCAGTCAGACCTTCAGAAAAATAACTTGGATTTGACCACCATGCAATATTGGAATCAATTGAAAAGTCATTCCTTAAAACCTGCGGATCTCATTTACATTGGTGTGCGTGACGTTGAAGAGGAAGAAATTCATGCGATGAAACAATTGAATCTGCGAAATTACACAGTGAAGGAATTAAGAGACCGAGGATTGCAAACATGTATCGATGAAATTTCAGCGAAATTTCAAGCGTGTGATATCGTTTACGTTTCGTTTGATGTTGATTCCATGGATCCAAGTGAAACGTCGTATGGTACTGGAACTCCTGTGCCAAATGGGATCACTTTTGATGAAGCAAAAACCATTCTTACGAGTATGTCTAAGCTGACGAATTTGGCCTGCATGGAACTAGTAGAAGTGAATCCATGTTTGGATAATGAAAAAAATAAAATGGCGGAACGATCATTTGAATTGATCAATTCACTCGTAAAAAGTTTAAAATAACAATGGAAAATCACATAAAAGCGCTGATTCTAGGACACGCAACGACTTTGTTTGGACAAGAGATAGAGGAACAATTGATTCAATTTCAAGTCACAAGAAAAGATGTGGAAGGTGATTTGACGTTAGTTGTTTTTCCTTTTGTAAAATTGCTACGTTGTACACCTTTGGAGGCCGGACAAAAAATCGGGGATTTCATTGAGCAACATGTTCCTGAAGTTGAAAAGTGCATCGTTGTGAATGGATTCCTAAACATTGTTTTTTCCAAAAACTACTGGCTTTCCCAACTTGAAGAGGTGTATCAAACCACATCTTATGGTTTTGCTCCAAAAGGTTCGAAACCTACCATCATGGTAGAATATTCTTCACCAAACACAAATAAACCATTGCACCTTGGGCACCTTCGAAATAATTTTTTAGGGTATTCTGTTGCGGAGATTTTAAAAGCGGATGGACATGAAGTCATCAAAACACAGGTGATCAATGACCGTGGAATTCACATTTGTAAAAGCATGTTGGCGTGGGAACGTTTTTCTCCGCTTAATGACAAAGGAGAGCGTGAAACACCCCAAAATACTGGCTTAAAAGGTGATAAGCTTGTTGGGAAATATTACGTTGAATTTGACAAGCAACTTCAAAAAGAGGCCAAAGAGTTAATTTCTGCTTGGGAAAATGGTGATTTTTCTTCCTGCTCGGATGAGGTTAAAACTGCTTTCACCAATTTTCAAACGGCGAAAGTCGGAAAGGACGAAAAAGCTAGCCAAGGAATTGACGATAAAATCAAGGAATTAGCAAAAAATAACACAGGAATTTTGCTAGACGCAAAAGAAATGTTGGTGAGATGGGAGGCCCGAGATCCACAAGTTTATTTATTATGGACAACCATGAATTCATGGGTGTATGATGGATTCGAAAGCACCTACACGAAAATGGGAGTGGACTTTGATAAATTGTACTTTGAATCTGAAACCTATTTGTTAGGAAAAGATCAGGTCATAAAAGGAATTGCTGACGGTGTATTTTTCCAAAAAGCAGATGGTTCCGTTTGGATCGATTTAACCGCTGATGGTTTAGACGAGAAATTAGTTCTGCGATCGGACGGAACTGCCGTTTACATGACGCAAGACATTGGTACAGCGATTGACCGTTTTCATGATTTCCCAAGCCTTAATGGAATGGTATACACCGTTGGGAACGAACAGGATTATCACTTCAAAGTTTTATTTTTAATCCTAAAAAAATTGGGATATACTTGGGCGGAAAATTGCTACCATTTGTCCTATGGAATGGTGGATTTACCAACCGGTAAAATGAAGTCCCGTGAAGGAACAGTGGTCGATGCGGATGATTTGATGGATGAAGTCATTGAAAAAGCGGAGGAAATGACCAAAGAACGTGGACACATCGAATCTTTAAGCAAAGAAGAACGCACCACGTTATTTGAGCAAATTGGTTTAGGTGGATTGAAGTATTACTTATTAAAAGTCGACCCGAAAAAACGCATGATGTTCAACCCCGAAGAATCTATTGATTTAACTGGCAACACGGGTCCATTTATTCAATATGCGCACGCACGAATTTCAACATTGTTGGAACGCGCTGGAACAATTGACCTGGCTTCTATTCAAACAGCTGATTTAATTCAAGAAGAAAAGGAAATCATCAAATTATTGACGCAATACCCACAGGTGATTCATGAAGCAGCAGGTGGATTCTCCCCTGCAATTGTGGCAAATTATATTTATGATTTAGTGAAAAACTACAATCATTTTTATCAAGCAGTGAAAATTCTTTCCGAGGAAAACGCAGCGAACAAAAACCTGCGATTAGCGATGAGTGAATGTGTGCGACGTACGGTTCAACAAAGTTTAATTTTGTTGGGTGTTCAGGCACCGATGAAGATGTAAATTCACATTTGTAGGTTTCGATAGATTGGAACTCTAGCCATTTCTTTTTAACTTAAAGTAAAATTAGAAATGGCCACAAAATTCAGAAAAGTTTATTTCCGTTTACCCAATTGGGATTATCGTGAGGAGGGAGCATATTTTATCACAATATGCACAAAGGATCGTCTACATTTTTTTGGTGAAATCGAAAATCGAAAAATGAAATTATCACCTATCGGTGAAATTGCAAAAGCATGTTGGATGGAGATAGAAGCTCATTTTTCGAATGTTCATTTGCGTGAATTTATTTTCATGCCTGACCATATGCATGGGGTCATTGTTATTGATAAATCTAAATTAACAGAGAGCGATCCTGCAATTTTACGTGACAATAGGTTTCAAAACATTGGCAAGAATTCTATTTCATCCATTGTTGGTTCGTTTAAATCTGCCGTTTCCCGCAAATCAAGAATGATGAATCCTGCCTT
>CAIRMS010000071.1 GCA_903879765.1 uncultured Flavobacteriales bacterium | reverse complement strand
TGCTTCTTCCGCTGCTGGAGCTTCTTCTGCTACTGTAGCTTCTTCAACTGCAACTTCTTCCGCTACTGGAGCTTCTTCAACTGCAACTTCTTCCGCTACTGGAGCTTCTTCAACTGCAACTTCTTCCGCTACTGGAGCTTCTTCCGCTGCAACTTCTTCCGCTACTGGTGCTTCTTCAACTGCAACTTCTTCTGCTACTTCTTCAACAACTGGAGCGTTTTTAGCTGCAAGTAAAGCCGCTTTCGCTGCGTTAGTTGCTTCTTCAGCTTGTTGACGAGCTATTTTTTCTTTCGCTGCATTTTTCACTAATCCTTCAACTTTGTTCTGAACTTTTGAATCTTTGTCAGCCAACCATTTTGCAAATTTCTCTTCTACTTGCTCAGCAGTTAATGCTCCTTTTTTAACTCCGTTTAAAAGGTGGTTTTTGTACAAAACTCCTTTGTAAGATAAAATCGCACGAGCCGTATCAGACATTTCCGCTCCTGTTTGAACCCAATTCAAAGTTGCCTCGAAATTGATGTCAATCACAGCTGGATTTGCAGTTGGATTATACGTTCCTAATTTTTCGATGAATTTACCATCTCTTTTTGCACGACTATCTGCGGCTACCAAATGAAAAAATGGTTTACCTTTTTTACCGTGTCTTTGTAATCTGATTCTTGTTGCCATAATGTTTTACAATTTGAGGTACGAAACCTACGTTTATAAATGAATTTGAAGGTGCAAAGATACAAAGGTTTTTTGAATTCCTACTCTTCCTTTCAAAGATTCTACTTCCCTTTTGCTTTAATGACAATAATTACGGTATAAAACATGATTTTAATGTCCAACGCCAAGCTTCTATTCTTAAGGTAAATCAAGTCGAATTTCATGCGCTGCAACATTTGATCAACATTCTCTGCATATCCATATTTCACTTGTCCCCAAGATGTGATGCCGGGTCTTACTTTCGTTAAGTGGATGTATTGAGGTTCTACCTTTACGATTTGATCAATGTAAAACTGTCTCTCCGGACGTGGACCAACAAGAGACATTTGACCAAGTAGGACATTCACAAACTGAGGAAATTCATCCAACCTTGTTTTTCGCATAAAACGACCAATTGGCGTAATTCGTGGGTCTCCTTCAGAAGAAAGTTGTGGTCCTTGTTTTTCCGAGTTGACATACATCGTCCGGAATTTAATAATCCGAAACACTTTTCCATTCACCCCCACCCTTTCTTGCAGGAAAAAAATTGGACCTGGGGAAGAAAATTTAACCGCCAACGCAGAAAAAATATAGAATGGAATCAAACAAATTACCGCGATAAGAGAAAGCATGACATCCATTAATCGTTTAATCGCTTGTTGCCAAAATGGCATGGCATCTGGAATAATTTCAATTAATAGTGCCCCGTAGATATTGGTCATTTCTACCGAACCTGATAAAATTGCATACATATCTGGAAGCAACTTTATTCGTATCCGACCATTGTCAACTCTAGAAATGATGTCCTTTAAACGATTGTGATCAGAACTTTCAACAGCAAGAATTACCTCCTCGACTTCATGTTGACTCATGACCTCTTCTAAGTTGTTGGCGTGACCAAGATATGGAATCAAACCATTCAGTAAAGTATCCTTTCCGTTGACATTCACATACCCAATAAATGAGTTGGTGTTTTGTTCTTGTTGAATTAACTCGTTGTAAATGTCAACTGCCTTTTCATTCCCTCCAATAATGATTGTTTTGAATCCGTGTCCATTACTTCGAATGAAGCGAATGAGTAAGGTGTTAAAAATCAACCTAGGAATTAAGGCAATAAATAAATGCAATCCAAACAAAAAGAAAATGGATTTATAGAAATTCTGATAGGACTTGACATCGTCATCAATCAACAAGGTAAAGAATAAAATAATGGTCCCAAAGAAGGATGAAACCAAGGTTAAATTCACCATTTGCAATCGAAAAATTCGACGAATATCCTGATATGTTCCTTGAATAAAATAAAAGAACACCCAGAAAACGGGCACTAATGTTAGTCCTAAATAAAATTTCGTGTCAGCAATAAAATCTTGACCTTCAATTTGAGTTTTACGTAAATAGAAAAAAACACCCCACGCTGCAGCAGCGAAAATATAATCGACAATTACCAAAAAAGAAGCCCAAAAACGATCTTTCATGTTATTTATATACAATTTTTATGTTGTCGATACAGATAAATGTTTCTGTTTGTAACGAGTCTAAATTCGCTTTAAATGTTTGGATAAAATTTGAACCATTCGCGGAATTTCCAATTAATTCAGTCAGTTCGATGTACATTTTCTTCCACTTAACTGCATTTAATGCTTGTTTATTAAACCCCGCATTATCTTGATAAACATTACCATTTATACCAATAGCTAAGAATCCTTGAATGAATTCATTCGTGTTGTAATAATCAACTTCTAAGAAACATGGTTTGTTCTTGGGGATTGCTAATTGATCGATCGTACTCGCAACCCAAATAGAATCAGTCGTATTTAGAATAACCTTCCCATAATTAAACCCATTAAAAGGAGTCAAATTATCACTTGAAGTAAACAAACTAGCCAAACTTGTATTTGGATCATCTTGGATTTTAATCGAGGCATCTTCAAAGTCTTCAATCCAAAAATTCAAATTATTCACATAACTCGTTACAGGATTAACGGTTAAGGTTTGATCCTTTATCAATTGTGAATTTATTTCATACACATTCATAAATGGATAAATCTTTTTATCTGTTGCAATTCCGTTGTTGCGGACAGCTGGATATATTTTGATATTCACATTCCCATCTTTCAAAATAGGAATTTTAAAGGGAGTTTGAAAGCATCCTACCATTTGATCATCGATGTATAGCCAAACATCTCGGAAATCTTGCGTTAATTGCCCCTCGGAACCTGACAATGACGGATTAGACACAAGAACGAATGGATTCACTTCAATCCACGAAGGATTCGGATTATTCTTAATGCACGCTGTCAATGTGCTGATAAAAAGAAGGTATAATAAAACTCTCATCATTTCGTTAACGTATTTATTTCGATTTTATTTCATCAAATCACTAGACTCTTGAATTTGATCCGAAATTAATTCTGCTATTTGTAATGCCCGATGAGCATCTTCCAAACTCACTGCAGGTTTAAGCCCTTCCCTTATGGATTGAGCAAAGGCAATAAGTTCCGACTGTATCGCATTCGCTTGTTGAATAGGTACATTCAAATGCTCCAAATGGCCTTCGTTGGTGTCAGCGATTTTTACTTGACTTGTTGTCGCTTCTTTGTTTAAGAAATCAACGTGAACTTGCGCATCCTTCATGAAAATATGGGTCATTCTTTCACGATGACTAGACACTCTAGATGCCATTAAGTTAGCCATACACCCATTTTCAAACTCCAAATGAACACTTGCATAATCAATATTGTCACTCAATACACTCATTCCAAATGACGCCATTTTTTTAACGTTTGAATTTGTGACTTTCAAGGCAATATCGATATCGTGGATCATTAAATCGTAAACAACAGAAACATCTGTCCCTCTTTTCTGAAAAGGAGCTGTTCGCCTCGTTTCAATAAATAATGGATTGCTAATTAATGGACTGGCAGCGATAAATGCTGGATTAAATCTTTCCACGTGTCCTACTTGCACGAGCACACCTGCTTCTTGTGCGTAGCGCAATAGTTTTTTTGATTCTTCCACAGAAAAGCAAACTGGTTTCTCTATAAAAATGTGCTTGCCACTTTTTAGTGCTTGAACAGCAATGGCGAAATGTGAATGCGTAGGGCTTGCAATCAGAACAGCATCAATATCATGTATTAAGTCACTTAATTCCTTAAACGGCTTTATACGAAATTCGCGTTCTACGTTCGAAACAATGGAAATATCGGTATCGAAAAACCCACGAAGATCAAAGTCCATTGGTAAGTCAAGTAAATTTTGCACATGTACTTTACCAAGGTGACCAGTTCCGACAACGCCTATTTTCAACATAACTGAAACGAAAGGATTAAAAAAAAGCCATTAATCGAAAGACTAATGGCTTTAAGCTGATATAAATTATATTTATTTTTTTACAGAATCAACAACCGCTTTAAAAGCATCTGGGTGGTTCATCGCTAAATCAGCAAGTACTTTACGATTTAATTCGATTCCACTTTTGTGTACTGCTCCCATAAATTGAGAATAACTCATACCATGAAGGCGAGCACCTGCATTGATACGTGTAATCCACAATGAACGGAAATTTCTTTTCTTTTGTTTACGACC
>CAIRMS010000070.1 GCA_903879765.1 uncultured Flavobacteriales bacterium | reverse complement strand
GCATTTGTGGAACAAAATGATATTCTAGACATGTTTGAAGGATTGATCAAACATTTGTTCGCAGAAGTACGTGGCGTAAATTTCGAAGGAGCTTTCCCAAGAATGAGCTACGCGGATGCAATGGAACGCTATGGTTCCGATAAACCAGATATCCGTTTTGGAATGGAATTCGTTGACCTGACTGAAATCGCACAACAAAAGGAATTCGTTGTATTCAATAGCTCAGAAATGGTCTTGGGAATCAACGCAGTTGGATGTTCAGAATACACACGCAAACAACTAGACGAATTAACCGAATGGGTGAAACGCCCGCAAATCGGCGCCAAAGGATTGGTATATGTGAAATACAACTTAGATGGCACCTTTAAATCAAGCGTGGACAAATTTTACGATGAGTCCGACTTGAAAGCAATGGCAGAAAAAGCTGGAGCTCAACCGGGAGATTTATTGTTGTTGTTAAGTGGTGAAACAGCGAAAACCAGAAAACAAATGAACGAACTTCGTTTGTTTATGGGTACGCAACTTGGATTGAGAAATCCGAATGAATTCGCACCATTATGGGTATTTGACTTCCCTTTATTAGAGTGGGATGAGGACAGTGAGCGCTACCATGCGATGCACCATCCATTTACTTCTCCGAAACCGGAAGACATGCATTTAATCAATACTGATCCAGGAAAAGTACGTGCGAATGCCTATGACCTTGCCATGAATGGTGTGGAATTAGGAGGAGGTTCGATTCGTATCCACGACCGCGATTTGCAATCACGCATGTTTGATTTATTGGGATTCACAAAGGAAGAAGCGCAAGCGCAATTCGGATTCTTAATGAGTGCCTTTGAATACGGAGCGCCGCCACATGGTGGATTAGCTTTCGGATTGGATCGCTTGGTGGCAACCATGGGTGGATCAGAGTCCATTCGTGATTACATCGCATTCCCGAAAAACAACAGCGGTAGAGACACAATGATTGACGCACCATCACCATTGAATGATGCACAATTAAAAGAGTTAGGAATTAAATTGTCCTAATTCGAAAATTTGTTCATTTTTCGCTCAACTTTTGTGCAAAACGTTTGTTAAAAGTGATAGGAAGTAAAAAGTGCATCCATTAATTTTACTGCACTTATAGTATCCTTATTCTCATTGCTAACAATTTCAGTATGAACGCGCACATCGAAAAATTACAAGCAGAAATCTCCGGATTAAGACAGCAATTGGTGGACCATCCACTATACGCCCAAATTCAAACCCTTGAAGATTTTCAATACTTCATGGAACAGCATATTTTCGCTGTATGGGACTTTATGAGTTTGTTAAAAGCCTTGCAACGCGGATTAACATGTGTTGAAGTTCCTTGGTCACCGAAAGGGAATCCTGAAACGCGTAAATTCATCAACGAGATTGTCCTTGGCGAAGAATCGGATACTGATGCGGATGGAAAAGTTTCCAGTCACTTCGAAATGTACTTGGAAGCGATGCAGCAAATTGGTGCAAATACTTTACCGATTCACCAACTAACCGAGTGGATTTCTTATGGAAAAACAGTAGATGAAGCACTTTATCAATTGGAAATCAACGAAGAAACGAAAGAATTTGTGCGTTTTACCTTTTCCATTATCGAAACGGAGGAAATGCATAAAATCGCCTCTTTATTCACCTTTGGACGCGAGGATTTAATTCCAGACATGTTTATTGAGATTTTGCGTGAAATGAGTTCCCAGGGACAAGAGAACATTTCGAAGTTATTGTATTACCTCGAACGTCACATCGAAATTGATGGTGGCGATCACGGACCGATCTCTTTAAGGATGATGGATGAAATCTGTGGCGATGATGAACAAAAGTGGGAGGAAGCTATACAATGTGCAAAACAAGCATTGGAAATGCGCATTCACTTGTGGAATGGCTTACTCACTCCGAGCCAAGTAGCTTCAACGGAGGATTAACTCCAACTTGTTCCCTCTTTTCCGTCTTTCACGACAATTCCTGCAGCAGCTAATCCATCGCGGATTTTATCGGAAGTTGTCCAGTCTTTGTTTGTACGTGCTTGTTGACGCAGGTCAAGAACTAAGTCCATCACCGGTGACAATTTCCCGCTATCTGATTCTTGTTCAGAAACAAGTCCAAGCACATCGTAAACAAAGGAGTGCATCGCTGAAATTAATTTTACTTTGTCGCTATCGGAGATACTTGCATTCCCATCGTTGATGAGGTTGATGTATTTCACCGCTTCAAATAAATTAGCAACAAGTATCGGTGCGTTGAAGTCGTCATTCATTGCTGTGTAGAACGATGCAATCAAGGCATCTACATCAAAAGAGGAAGTGCCTGTTGCAAGTTTTTCAATCGATTTGAGTCCTTCCATTAAACGGGCAAATCCTTTTTCGGATGCGTTCAATGCTTCTTGTGTAAAGTCCAGGTTGCTGCGGTAATGCGCTTGCATCATGAAGAAACGAAGCACATTTGCGCTGTAAGGTTTATCGAATAATTCGGTCGTGCCTTCAATGATTTCTTTTGGTAAAAAGTAATTCCCAAAGGACTTACTCATTTTTTGTCCGTTGACATTCAACATGTTTGCATGCATCCAGTAATTCGCCGGATTGCAACCAACTGATGCACAACTTTGTGCAATTTCATCTTCGTGATGTGGAAATTTCAGGTCCATTCCACCACCGTGAATATCGAATTGTTTACCTAAGTATTTCGTACTCATTGCAGTACATTCAATGTGCCATCCAGGATTCCCATCTCCCCAAGGAGAACGCCAAATCTGCATGTCATCTGGATTCGCTTTTTTCCAAAGCGCGAAATCCGCAAAGAAACGTTTTTCGTCCTGTGCATTTAAATTGCGCGTTTCGTTTTCTAATTCGTCAACTTTGCGTCCACTTAAGATTCCGTAGTTGTAATCTTGCATGTAGCGTTTGGTATCGAAATACACGGATCCATTCACGACATAGCCATATCCATTCGCTAAAATTTGCTCAATGACTTCAATTTGTTCTTGAATGTGTCCAGTTGCGGTCGGTTCTATGCTCGGAGGCAATAAATTGTAAATGCGCTGTAAATCTTGAAAGCGAACATTGTATTTGTAAACGATTTCCAAAGATTGCAATTGCTCCGCACGCGCAGCTTTTCCGATGGAATCTTCATCGTTACCGGCGCTGTTGGTAATGTGTCCGGCATCTGTAATATTGCGCACATATTTCACTTGGAATCCAAGGTGCAATAAGTAGCGGTAAATAAGATCGAAGTTAATGAAGGTACGCATGTTCCCCATGTGTGGTTCACTGTACAGTGTTGGACCACAGACGTACATTCCAACAAAGTTTTCATGAATGGGTACGAAGGCTTGTTTCTCACCTTTCATACTATTGTAAATCACTAAATTTTTCTGATGGTCTTTCATGGGTAATTGCATAAGAACAAAGTTAGCGAAAAGTTCGAAGTCTGAAAAAGTGAATACGGACCAAATCATTTCCTATTACTTTTGGGCATCAGATATCCTCCTAAAATAAAAAATGGAAGATTGAGAAATCACGGCACTATTTTTGTTAAAATTGTGCTATGAATTCAATGTTATCATTTCTTGTAGGACTCCTATTAATCTTGAAATTTCCAAGCGATATTCCTTACGCAAGTATTCAGCGTTCGATGGAGATCAATGACGCGAAAACGATTGTTCATATGGGAAAAGATAAATTATCGTTGAATGTGCAAGGAAAAGAATCTGTTTATCCCATTGCACAGGCAGAAATGATTCTACAAGGATTTTTTACGAAATACCCGAAAGGATCATTTGTTTTTAAATTCAAAGGAAAAGAATCAGGAGAGGATAACTACACAGTTGGAACGTACACAACGAAAGGTGAAAATTTCCGCACTACCTTTCATTTCCGCGCAGGTAAATTAGAAAGTTTGTCAATAACAAACGAGTAATTATGCTTGTTGACCTCTGTTTTCTTTCAAGGTATTGAAGAAAATCACCGCGTAACCAATCGTCAACATCAAGTGGAATGGCACCATTCCTAAATCTCCGTAAATCGCACGATTAACAGCTGTAAATCCAAATACGATCATTAAGATTCCTTCCGCAATGTTGATGATGGACAAACTCTTCTTATCGTATTTATTTCCAGTAAACTCATCTTTTTTCGCCACATTGAATTTCGGCGTACGAACAAAGGAACTTTTAATTCCTAAATATCCTTCAATTACAGCTACTGCGTTACTCAATGAAAGCGCCATTGAAACCGTAAGGAATTGCACGAAGCGACCAACAAATCGGAATAAATCACTAAAGAAATGACCTGTTTTGTCTCTGAAAGCATTCCAATAGTAAAATGCCAAAAATACCGTACTCGATAAAAAGAATGCTCCAACTTGAATGAAGAAATTCAAATCTGAGAAGGAGTCCTTGATGTGAAGGACAGGTAAACTCAATAATGAAAGGATTAAGATAAATACAAATACAGAAGAGTTGAATAAATGCGCTAATCCGTGTAAACGATCAGAGAATTTCAATCCTTTCGTTGTCACGATGCGTTTCCACATTTTGATGAATACTTCCGCACCACCTTTCATCCAACGGTGTTGTTGACTTTTTAAAGCCGACATCGTAATTGGTAACTCAGCTGGAGATTCTACTTCTTCCAAGTAATTGAATTTCCATCCACTCTTTTGAGCTCGGTAACTCAAATCCAAGTCCTCTGTGATGGTGTCATGTTCCCATCCACCAGCATCAATAATACATGCTTTGCGCCAAACACCAGCTGTTCCATTAAAGTTGATGTAATGTCCTTGTGCATTGCGTCCACCTTGCTCGATCGCAAAGTGACCATTTAATCCAAACGCTTGAAGCTCCGTTAAAAGAGAATATGTTTTATTTAAATGTCCCCAACGTGTTTGAACCACACCAATTTTATCCGTGTTAAAGTACGGCATGGTGCGCAATAAGAAATCTTTGTCCGGAACGAAATCGGCATCGAAAATCGCGATGAATTCTCCTTCTACTTGATCCATTGCTGAATCTAACGCTCCCGCTTTGTATCCTGTGCGATCTACACGGTGAATGTGTTGGATATTGATTCCACGTGCAGCAACTTCTGCTACTTTTTTGGCAATAATATCTTTGGTTTCATCCGTAGAGTCATCCAATACTTGAATTTGGAATTTATCTCTCGGGTATTCAAATTCCGCAATGGTATCTATGATGCGTTCAGCGACATACATTTCGTTGTACATCGGTAATTGAACAGTAACTTTTGGCGCATTTGTTAAATCGAATGCTGGCTCAACTCTACTTTGTTGTGTTTTGCGTTGTTTGCGGTAAGCGAATGCGAGCGACAACTGAACCATGCTGTAATAGAAAATCAACAGCAGACACAATCCATAAATCACCAAAATCACTTTCGCCATGACATGTGACCAATAGTGTTCTTTTACAAATGTTCTTCCGTTTTCAGTGACTTTTCGGTCACCCCAATTGAACATCCATGAAACTTCTAAATTGGCTGTAAAAGGAAATTCTTTGCTGTAGGTATATGTTTTATTTGCGTGCTCCTTGGAATTCGTAATTAACGTATCCAAAACGGCTGAACGATAATCAGAATCAATTAATCGAAGGTAACTTTTCCCAATCGGAACATTTTTGAAGGTAAACACACCATTTTCATCCGTTTCTGTAGTGAATACTTTTCCAGTGACGGAGGATGTCAAACTCACTTTTACTTTCTCAACTTCATTCCGAGTTTTGTAATCTACGAGGAATCCTTCAATTTTCTTAGAATACTGAATTGGATCCTTTGTAGCATGTGCACTCATTACTGAAACAAAAAGTGCGATAATCAAGAAAAAATTCCTCATTTGTGAGTCAAAAAAAGATGTAAAAAAAAGCAAATATAATTTTATTCTTTCATTAATGTCATTTCATCGACCAAGTGTTTGGCGTCAGAGTAGATATCCATGACCCAAAGTACGTAGCGAATGTCTACAACGATGTTGCGACATCGGTTGGGATCGAATAAATAATCACTCATGGTACTCTCCCATGAACGGTCAAAATTCAAGCCCATTAAGTAACCATTTTTGTCTAAAACCGGTGAACCAGAATTCCCCCCTGTGGTATGATTGGATCCAGTAAAACACACCCAAAGTTCATCACCTTGCGCATACGGACCATAGTTTTTTGCGGCATGTAATTCAAGCATTCTCGGCAATAAATCAAAATCTGGATTCCCCGTATTGTATTTGGCAATGAGTCCATCTAAGGTCGTATGTTCTGTATAACGCATGCCATCCGTTGGAGCAGATCCTTCTAATTGACCGTAGGTAATACGTAAAGTGGAATTCGCATCTGGCCAATGTTTAGCATCCGGGAACATCACATATTTTCCTTCCACATATGCTTGCATGAGATTTGTGATGCTCGTTTGAAAAGAACGATAAGCGGGAACGGTTTCATTTCTGAATGGTTGAAAATACTGATAGAAATGTGTGTACCCAAGATCTTTGTTCAATTTTTTCATGGATTTCTCTGTGAAAGAACTTAAAAAGGCCAAATACCTTTCTTGATTGGTAAAGATGGAATTTGTATAGATTTCTGTAGCCATTCCTTTCACATAATTTAAAAACCATTCATTCGCCACAGAATACTTCACGTCTTTTGTGATTTCATTCCACTGTTCTGTGTAATCTAGGTAGGCTTTTGTTTGATCGATGAAGATGGCTTGATCGACCTCACTATTGTAATTCTTAAAGAATCCTTCTGCATTGGCTTTCATCTTCTCTAGAACCTTTGCTAATTCGCCTTTCTCTACATATTTCGCATAATTCGTGACTAAATCCTCCATGGCACGAACCATTTTGAAGTATTCTGGACCGTAAGAGAAATATTCGGCGCCCAATGCATACTTGAATTCAATGGATTGATCTTTTTCCACCAGCGCGTTTAATTGATTGACAACTTCCACATACTTTTTCCACTCAGGCTGACTCAACGCCATTTCTTTGTATGCTTTTTCTTCCGCTTGTTTAAGTTGAATCGCTTGTAGATTTTTTAATCCTTCAATTTGACCAATCCATTTTTTCCAAGCATTCGCAATACTCGCTTGTTTTGCTGAATATTGAATGCGGGTTAAATCTGATTTTTTCATTCCTTCATCAATCACGGCAAGGGATAAATCCCTCATGTGAATGCGTGCAGGACGTTCCTTTTCGATGATGAATTTTAAATAGGAAGAAACAACATGTTGCTCTGTCTGACCTGGGAATCCATAGACCATCGTAAAGTCGCCTTCTTGGCGGTTTTGAAAAGAAATTGGCAAGTAGTGCAATGGCGTGTAAGGAACATTATCCGGAGAATATGCAGCGGGCTTATTGTCTTTTCCTGCATAAATGCGAAACACAGAGAAATCTCCGGTATGACGTGGCCAAACCCAATTATCGGTATCTCCACCAAATTTTCCAATGGAGTTCGGTGGTGTTCCAACAAAACGAACATCCAAGAAAACTTCCTTCAACATTAAATAGTAGTCATTTCCGTAATTGAATGCTTTAATTTCAGCTTCGTAATGTGTCCCAACAACTGCTGCCGCACACAATTTTTTGATATTCGCTGCAATCACTGCTTGATCACTTTTTGAATTTGCGCCCATCAACACATCTTTCGTTACATCGTCAATGCGCACAATACGCATCGCGGTTAATCCAGGATTTGTTAATTCATCCGCTTTTGTTTTTGCCCAAAAACCGTTTTTTAAATAATCGTGTTCCAAGGATGAATGCGATTGAATTTGACTGTAACCACAATGGTGGTTTGTTAACAGAAGTCCTTGATTGGAAACCAACTCTGCCGTACATCCACCGCCAAATTGTAAAATA
The DNA here is from genome assembly GCA_903879765.1 of uncultured Flavobacteriales bacterium. GTDB lineage: Bacteria > Bacteroidota > Bacteroidia > Flavobacteriales_D > Crocinitomicaceae > UBA952. The sequence continues at coordinate 14,136 of CAIRMS010000070.1, read as the reverse complement.
GCATCTTTAATACTAGTCGAATTTACACTGTAAATATCCGCTGCCGAAAGCTTCATTCCTTTCGCCTTCATGTCGGACTCAAACGCCGCAATCAATGATGGAATGAGCATTCCTTCTTCTGCAAAGGAGAACAGGGACTTAACAACAAATACAAGCAATAATGCAGCGCGTAAAAAGAGTGATTTCATAAGTTCATTTTAGTGTGGCTAAGATACGACGATTTCAGCAAGCGACAATAGGCGGATAATTGCTTATCTTTGCGCCTCAATTGAAGTATGCGAATTTTCGAAGGACTTACGGAAAAAATGCCCATTAAGAACGCCGTTGTGACGATCGGAACGTTTGATGGGGTGCATCTCGGTCATCAAGAAATATTAAAAACACTCATTTCCGAAGCAGAGAAACGTGATGGAGAAAGTGTTTTATTGACCTTTTATCCGCATCCTCGAATGGTGCTATTTCCAGAACAAACAGATTTGCAGTTATTGCAGACTCAAACGGAAAAACTAGATAAACTAGCTTCAATTGGACTTCAAAATGTAGTGATTTATCCGTTTTCAAAAGAATTTGCAGATCTTTCAGCAGAACGCTTTGTGGAAGAAATACTCATAAAAGGTTTGCAAGCAAAAATGGTGATTATTGGGTACGATCACCAATTTGGACACAATAGAGAGGGTAACCTAGCTTTTTTAAAGCAGTATGCGGAGAAAGGACATTTTGAATTACTTGAAATCCCCGCGGAACAAATTGACGAAGCAAATATTTCCTCTTCAAAAATTAGAAAGGCTATTTTAGGAGGAGAAATCTCCACCGCAAATTCGTTCCTTGGTTCCCCGTTTGAATTAAGCGGAACGGTAGTCAAAGGCCTTCAAAACGGCAGGAAAATCGGTTTTCCAACGGCTAATATTCACATAGAAGATGGACATAAAATCATTCCAGCAACTGGGGTGTATGCCGTTGAAATGGAAGTTTCGGGAAAATTTCATCCAGGAATGATGAACATCGGTTGGCGACCAACGGTTCAAGAAGAAAAACTGGAACGTAAAATTGAAGTGCATTTATTCGATTTTGATCGGGAAATATATGATGAATCTTGTCAAATACGAATCCTAAGTTATGTGCGTGGTGAACATAAATTCCCTAACTTAGAAGCGTTAAAAGCTCAAATTACCTCGGATGAAGCAACGGTTCGCGCTTATTTTTCTACTGCTCAGTTTTCTTAATTACGCCCAAATTGACCATGGTAAGATTTACCAATGGAATGAAGTAAGCAATGCAAATCCGGATACCATTCGTGCGATTTCTTTTGAAAAAATGAAATTAGATTCCTTGCCAAAAGATCTTTGGCACTTTACCAATCTAAGCTACTTAAATTTGGAAAAAAATCAATTCACTCAGTTACCGGAAGAATTGGTTTTATTGAATCAATTAACAGAATTAAACATTAGCAAAAACAAGTTTACCTTTTTACCCTTGGTTATTTGTCAATTACCGAACCTCCAAAAGCTGAACGCATCTCGAAATCGAATCGAATCCATCCCCAATCAAATTGAGCATTGCACCCAACTTCGCATCCTTGATTTTTACGACAATCTTATTGAGGATTTTGGCACAGGGATAAGCAACTTGACCGAGTTAAAAACCTTAAATATTGAAGGCGTCATGTACGGAACAAATTTTGCCGATGACCTAAAACGAAAACTGCCAAATGTCCATATTTTACTAGATCCACCTTGTAAATGTTTGAACTAAAAAGGTTTTTCAACAGCTGATTATCGTCGGGCACTTCAAACTATTTCCTACCTTCGTATAAAACAATAAATTTGGAACTCATCAACCTTATTTTCCGCTTAGGTGTCCTCTTCGCTATTTATGGCTTCCTTTGGTTTTTTATCGAACTATTACTTCAAGTATTGATCGGCGGACGCAAACGCGCACTTGGGGAAATCTATTTGATTAAAACGGTGAAATATTTGTTTCTGGTGAATGTGACCTTTTTATTCTGCCTAGATCAAATGGACGAACCCGTTTACCAAATTAATTACGCAAATTTGATTCCTAGCCTCATTATCCTCATTGTATATTTCTTAGGAAAACTACAAAAGAAAGAACAACGCATTCAAATGATGGCAAATTTTACGCAGGGAATGAATGATGTTCCGTTTAATCGTCAATGGGAAATGACCCTTATATTGATTTGTGGCATTTCGTTTACAGGACTCATGTTTTATCCACAGTTTTCTGAAAATGCCATTTCCGCTTGGTTTCGTCAAACTATTTTACAGATTGAAAATTCGTTCTTTATCGGTTTCATCTTTAAAGTAATCGGATTTTTCTTTTTGATGAGTATGTTTTTTAAGATGTTAAACGCCCTTAATTACATTATTTCCGGAAAACCGATGATGAATGTTCGAACTGGATTTAGTACGAAAAGAGGATCGAATGACGACTCTTTTGATGATTTTGAAGAAATCGATGACAATAAACTCTCTGAATAATGGCACACTTTGATGAAAAAGAATTAATTGAACTTTCCAATGAAATCATTCATTCATTGACAAAACTAGTCCTAGGTGAAAAACCAGGATTTTTGGCAGGAAGCGTATATAAAAAAATGGAAATTCATCCACGCTTGAGTACGATGAAGACCTTGTATGCAAGTTTTATCATGGATTTCAAAGGTTCATACGAAGATGCGTCAAGTTTAAAATAGTTAACAGATTTCCGCTATGAAATCGTAGAATTATTTGACTCTGAATCTCCCAAAGAAAATTAATCAAGTTCTCAAGATGGATTTTACTTTCGGGAAAGCATATAAATTATGTAGCGTCAAACGAATTGACCGCTTGTTCTCCGAAGGGAAGAGGTTGAAAGCATACCCTATTACCGTAATGTTTCAAGAAACGAAGGAAGAAATGGAGTTTTTCTTTCAAGTGATTTTTTCCGTACCGAAGAAAAGAATGAAACATGCCCATGACCGTAATTACGTGAAGCGTTGTTTTCGAGAAATTATTCGAAAAAATAAGGCAATACTCGAAGACCACTTGATAAAGTGCGATAAAAAAATCAATTTTGCGCTCATCTATCAATTAAACGAACGAATTCCATATGTGGATTTGGAACAAAAATTGCTAGTAGCCATCACCAAACTAATAAGTGAAATCAACGATGAAAAATAAACTTCACGCAATCATTTGGATCACCGTAACGTGCTTTACATTCCAAACTGCTTGGACTCAATCCAACGGATTCGAAACCCTGAAAAGTTTGGAAATCATGGATCAAATCTATGAGAACCTTGATTTGTATTTTGTGGATGAACCTCAAAATGGAAAATTGTCGAAAACGGCAATTGATGCCATGCTGAAGGAATTGGATCCATATACCGTTTATTACCACGAATCCAATATTGAAGATTACCGCCTGTTAACTACTGGACAGTACGGTGGAATTGGAGCATTGATCCGTCAAATGGGAGATTACACCTTCATTTCTGAACCTTATGAAGATTGTCCGGCAGCGAAAAGCGGCATCAAAGCAGGGGATAAAATTTTAACCATTGACGGTAAAAACATGGCAAAGAAAACGACCGATGAGGTTTCTGACGCCTTGAAAGGACCGAAAGGAACGAGTATCGAAGTCGAGATTGAACGAAAAGGTGAAGAAAAGAAGAAAATCACGATTGCAAGGGATGAAATTAAAATTCCGGATGTTCCGTATTTTGGCATGTTGAAAGGGGAAGTTGGCTATGTGAAATTAAATAGCTTCACGCAAACGGCATCCGCCGATGTGAAAAAAGCCATTCAGAAATTGCAAGCGGATGGAGCAAAGCAGTTAGTACTAGATTTAAGAGGAAACGGCGGTGGATTGCTGATCGAAGCAGTAAAAATCGTGAATTTTTTCGTTCCAAAAAATCAAGTGGTTGTGACAACAAAAGGACGCGTGAAAGAAGAGAATCACGTGTACACAACATTAGATGAGCCTTTTGCGCTTGAAATGCCTCTTGCAGTTCTTGTGGATGGTGGATCAGCATCGGCTAGTGAAATTGTATCCGGATCACTGCAAGATTTAGATCGCGCTGTCATTATTGGTGAAACAAGCTTCGGAAAAGGATTGGTGCAAAGAACCTATGATCTGAAATATGGTTCAAAAATTAAAATTACGATTGCAAAATACTATACGCCTTCAGGACGCTGCGTTCAGCGTTTAGAGTATTATGACAAAGAAAACAATGCAAAAGCAAAAGAAATCCCAGATTCATTGTTGAAGTCATTCCAAACAAAAAATGGACGAAAAGTGATAGATGGACGTGGAATTGAACCAGACCTCAAAGTGGAAAGCCCGGATTTAAGTCGTTTGACAGCTGTACTCATTACGAGTAATAGTATCTTTAATTATGCCACAGATTATGTATTAACACACCCAACTATTGCAAAAGCAGAGGAATTTAGTTTATCGGATTCCGATTACCTTGAATTTCAAAAATACGCGTTAGCTCAAGAATTTAAGTACACAACGGCTTCAGAGGAATCCTTAAAGAAAATGAAAGAGACAGCTGAAAAAGAAGGGTATTTCAATGAAATTAAAGCAGATTATGAAGACATGATTTCGAAAGTTACTCCTTCTAAAGAAAGAGATTTACAGAAATTTAAAGCAGAGATATCTGAAATGTTGGAAAATGAAATTATTTCAAGGTATTACTACCAAAAAGGACGAACAATTGCGTCCCTGAAAAATGACATTGTTGTCCAACGCGCACTAAAAGTTTTGACGGATTCAACGGAGTACAACACTATTTTGAAAAAATAAGCGTTAGACTCCTATGTTTAAACGCTATTTCGGTCCGCAAATCCATCACCAAGTGCATTTCCTTGTACTTGCATTCTTTATCATTGGGGTTGTATGCAGTAAATTTCTGATGTCCATGGGACTACTGTTAGGCATCCTGAATCTGCTAACGGAAGGAAATTTCACGTCCTATTTCCATCGACTTCGAGAGAATCCTCTCATTCTGCTTATCCTTCTTTTCTACACCTTACACCTGGTTGGACTACTCTGGAGCAGTAATTTGGATTATGGATTAGACGATGTCCGCAAGAAAACATCCTTATTACTGATTCCATTGATTGTTGGTTCGCATCCTATCCCAAGTTCAAAACGTTGGATAACACTTATCCACTTTTTTATCTTGACCTTGGTGATTACCGCAAGTATCAATTTAATCGCGTATCACTTTTTTGCGGAAAAATTGAACCTGATCGATATCCGTGATATGTCCTTGTTTGGCTCACATATTCGTTATGGAATCCTGATGGGAATTGGATTAGCATTTTGCTTGGAACGATTGTATCAAGGCGCAAAATACCGAAATGGATTTATTGCAAGCGCACTTTTCTTTTTGATTTATACGTTTTACAGTCAAGTGTTATCAGGGGTCATTGCCGTTGCGATTGTTTTAGTTGGATTGATCGTATTTGTTTTATGGAAACGTAGACAGTTCATTGTACTGATTTCTAGTTTCATTGTAATCCTTCTAGGTTCCACGGCTTTGATTTATTATTTGTCCCAACCAGTGACTTACTCAATTCTTTGTATGGAAAAATACGATGAAATGGAGTCTGCTTGGAATCTGCGTTCTTCGTTGAATTATGATAGTCTAGATAAACGCAAACAACCAGTTGCTTCTACGCTTGAGAGGTATTTATCCTCCAAAAGACTTTGTGCAAATGCGGACGGAGTTCAAAAACTTACAAACGAGGATATCCATTTTGTCGAAACAGGATTTGCAGATGTTCATGAAACCTATGGTGGAATTCAAGCCAGGTTATTGGACATTCGCTACCAACTTCATCACGCTTCGAATCCATCTGGACATTCCATTTTGGAGCGCATAGAATACTGGAAAAATGCGTGGGCAATCATTGAAAACCATTGGTTCATTGGTGTTGGAACGGGTGATGTCGACGATGCAATGCAAGAAATGTACAATGAACGCCAATCTCCCTTAACACTCGAGCGACGTTTACGTGCCCACAATTCCTATTTAACCTATTACGTGACATTTGGGATCTTTGGCTTTTTGTTCTTTCTCTATTTTCAACTGAAGTTCATTATCCAACAATGGAAATGGCAACAATGGCTTGGATTTCTGTTTGGAATAATTGCCTTGGTCACTTTTCTCTTTGAAGATACGCTCGAGTCCCAAATGGGCATAACCATGTTTGCGTTTTTCTATGCCGTATTTTCAAGGAAAATCACAAGTAAGTAGATACGTCCTTGATTTTTATTAACTTCGCTTTGCGATGTCAATAGAAGTAAAAAACCTCTTTAAATATTACGGAGAACAAGCCGCAGTGCGGGATGTAAGTTTCTCTGTCAACAAAGGTGAAATTGTAGCCTTTTTAGGTCCAAATGGAGCTGGAAAATCTACCACCATGAAAATCATGACTGGATACATTCCAGCAAGTTCTGGTGAAATATACATTGGGGGAATTAAAGTCGATGTGGACGAACTAAAAACCCGTCAAATGATTGGTTATTTACCGGAAAACAATCCGCTTTACGTGGACATGTATGTTCGTGAATACCTCGAATTTGTTGGTCGCATTTACAAAGTGAAAAACCTAAAATCGCGCGTAGCAGAAATGGTGAATGCGGTCGGACTTGACGTCGAACAGAACAAAAAAATTGGAGCTTTATCAAAAGGATACCGTCAACGTGTAGGATTGGCACAAGCCATTATTCACGATCCAGAAGTGCTTATTCTCGATGAACCAACCACTGGGCTCGATCCCAATCAATTGGTGGAAATCCGAGAATTGATTCGTCAAATTGGAAAGCAAAAAACTGTATTACTTTCAACGCATATTATGCAAGAAGTAGAAGCGATTTGTGACCGTGTGATTATCTTGTCTAAAGGACAAATTGTTGCGGACGATAAAGCGAAAACCTTGCAACAAGAATTGGAACATCAAACCGTTTATGTTGAGTTTGATTCTGCGGTAACCAAATCACAATTGGCGAAAATCCCGAATGTAAGCAAAGTGGAAGCACTAGAAAAAGGTTGGTTAATTGAATCAATTGCGACAGAAGATTTGAGAAAATCAGTCGCGCAATATGCACAAGCTCAAAACTGGTTAATCCTTACCTTGAATATAGAGCAGAAATCCTTAGAAGAAGTATTTAAAGAATTAACAAAATAAGATGCCAACGAATTTTATCGAAGAATTACAGTGGAGAGGGATGATACATGATATCATGCCAGGAACAGAAGAAGCATTATTGAAGAAAAGTTCGTCAGGTTACATTGGATTTGATCCCACAGCAGACTCCCTTCACATCGGAAGTTTGGTGCAAATCATGACCTTGGTCCATTTTCAAAAAGCTGGACACAAACCATTTGCGCTAGTAGGTGGGGCGACGGGAATGGTGGGAGATCCATCTGGAAAGTCTCAAGAAAGAAATTTATTGGATGATGCGACATTGCAACACAACGTTTCGTGTGTGAAAGCACAACTTGAAAAGTTTTTAGATTTCGAAGGTGAAAATGCAGCAGAAATGGTGAACAACATCGATTGGTTTCGAAACATGAGCTTTTTGGAATTTATTCGCGATGTCGGGAAACACATTTCAGTAAATTACATGTTGGCAAAGGACTCCGTTAAATCTCGTCTTGAAACAGGAATGTCCTTCACTGAGTTCTCCTATCAACTCGTACAAGGATTTGATTTTTATTATTTGAATCAGCACAACGGATGCATTGTTCAGTTAGGTGGATCTGATCAATGGGGAAATATCGTAACTGGAACGGAGTTAATCCGTCGAAAAGGTGGGGGTGAAGCATATGCCGTTACTACACCACTGATTAAAAAAGCGGACGGAACGAAGTTTGGAAAAACGGAAGGTGGAAACGTTTGGTTAGATCCTCAAAAAACATCTCCTTACCAATTCTACCAATATTGGTTAAATGCAGCTGATGAGGATGCCGCAAATTTCATTCGAATTTTCACCTTGAAATCGAAAGAAGAAATTGAGGCATTGGAAAAAGAACATGCGGAAGCGCCTCATTTAAGAGCACTGCAAAAAGCACTTGCAGAAGACATTACGGTTCGTGTGCATAGTGAAGAAGCTTTGCAAACTGCTATCAGTGCAAGTAATATACTTTTTGGAAAATCCACTTCGGAGGATCTTAAATCCTTATCTGAACAAGATTTCTTTAGCATTTTTGAAGGGGTTCCTCAAGCGACCATTTCACGTGCCGAGTTTGGTGCTGGAATCAGCATCATTGATGCGATGGCAGCGAAAACAGGATTTCTAACTTCAAATGGAGATGCACGTCGCGAGTTAAAAGCAAATGCCATTTCAGTGAATAAAGAAAAGGTTGATGAGCAATTCATTGTTGGCACAGAACAACTAATCAATAATAAGTATGTCTTATTAGGGAAAGGTAAAAAGAACAATTACATATTAATCCTCGAAGATTAAGCGTTTATAAAGGTCAAAAAAAAAGAGAAGGCAACACCTTCTCTTTTTTTATAGCTAATCTATTCGTTTTACAAAATAAGCATGGCATCACCATACGAGAAGAATCGGTATTTTTCTTTGATCGCTTCTTGGTATGCTTGCATCATTAAATCATGACCTGCAAAAGCAGAAATCATCATTAACAAAGTAGAAAGTGGTGTATGGAAGTTTGTAATTAAACTATCTGCAATGCTAAAATCATATGGAGGGAAGATGAATTTATTTGTCCATCCATCAAAAGGCTTTAAAAATCCTTCTGTAGAAACGGAGGATTCAATTGAACGCATTGCAGTGGTTCCAACAGCACATACACGTTGTTTTGTACGTTTTGCGTTGTTGACCATATCAGAAGCTTCTTGAGAAATAATGACTTGCTCAGAATCCATCTTATGCTTTGTCAAATCTTCCACCTCAACAGAACGGAATGTTCCAAGTCCGATGTGAAGTGTAACTTCTGCAAAATTTATCCCTTTTAACTCTAATTTTTTCAATAATTGTCTTGAAAAATGTAGTCCTGCCGTTGGAGCAGCAACCGCACCTTCCACTTTCGCGAAAATTGTTTGGTAACGTTCTTCGTCCTCTGGCTCAACCTCACGTTTTATGTATTTTGGAAGTGGAGTCTCACCTAATTCAGTGATTTTCGCTTTAAATTCCTCATATGGACCATCAAATAAGAAGCGAAGTGTGCGTCCACGTGAAGTCGTGTTATCAATTACCTCTGCAACCAATGAATCGTCTTCCCCAAAATATAATTTATTTCCGATACGGATTTTTCTTGCCGGATCAACAAGCACATCCCAAAGTAAACTTTCACGGTTTAATTCACGAAGTAAAAACACTTCAATTTTAGCACCGGTTTTTTCTTTATTTCCGTACATTCTAGCGGGAAAAACACGGGTGTTATTCATAATCATCACATCTCCCTCAGAGAAATAATCCAACACATCTTTAAATAATTTGTGTTCAATTAACCCTGTTTCGCGGTGGATAACCATAAGTCGTGATTCGTCACGGTTTTCACTTGGATAGTTTGCGATTAACTCTTCTGGAAGATCGAAGTCGAACTCCGATAATTTCATTTTGCTCATAAGCTCAATATTTACGTAATTCTACAACGTAGACCGCAAAGATACGACATCGAGACCCCGTTTGTCAAGTAATTGAGCAACTAAATTCATTTCAACGGGATTTATTGACAAAAATCATCTTTTTAGATAATGTTTCTCATTGAAATGGTGCTGGACATGGGTGAATTTTGTAATAAAAGAAAAGGATGTTTGAAAAATTAGTTAAAGAGATGGAGTTCAACCGTTTTGGTTGGATAGCCATCATTTTGTTAGTGGTTGGTTGCCTAGGTGGATTAACCGTTGGTATGGGTGCGATTGGAAGTACTTTTGCATTAATTGCGATATTAATCCCAACTATGTTAACCTTAAGTTTCTTGCTTTCCGTCGCACCAATGAAGTGGATTGCAGTAGCAACATTGGTTACTGTTAGTGTTGATTTATTGATTTTCAGTTATTATCTAGCCGTTTAAAACTGAAAATAAACAAAGGGTTTAAAGCTGTCAGAAATAGCTTGATACATTAAGAAAACACTAAATGCAATCAAGATTCCTTGAAATACAAAAGGAATCTTTGCAAATGTATTTGTTCCTTTTTCTTTCCATGAATCAGGCAGCCAATGTAAAATAAATCCGCTGAGAATCACCCAGAATACTGCTTGATAGGTATCTAGAACTTTCACAAAAACAGGCCACGTAAAATCGAAATGTGTCCACATATGATCCAACATTTTGATCGGCTCTCCTGCCTCATCTAGTCGGAACCAAATTCGTGTGAAGGTGATGAAATTAAAGGTGAAGAAAATACGCCATGCACGTATTCCCCAGGCTGTACTTTGTTCATAAGGACTAATTTTCTTCCAGTACTGATAAAGGATGAGTGCAAGTCCATTCATGGAGCCCCAGATGATGAAATTCTCACTCGCTCCGTGCCAAAGTCCACCAACGACCATTGTGATTAATAAATTTAGATCACGATTTAGGTAGTTCTTTACTTTCGGGAAATAATGCCAACAAAGCAAGTAGAGCACCATTAAACCGGCATAGACATAGATTAGTTCGTACCACTGTGTGATGAAAATCAGGAAAATGAAAATAACCGTCGAGGCAATGTAGGTACCGATTCCACCCGAACGATTTCCTCCCAACGGAATGTATAAGTAGTCACGCAACCATGACCCAAGTGATTTATGCCACCTTCTCCAGAAATCTGCAACCGAAACGGCTTTGTATGGAGAATTGAAGTTCTCTAATAATTTGAAACCCATCAAACGAGAAATGCCTATCGCGATGTCTGTATATCCTGAGAAATCTCCATAAATCTGTAGGGAATATGCCCACATGGCAATAACACTAACAAATCCTGGATAGGATTCCGGAGCATCAGCAATTTTATCAATAAAATGAACAGCAATGTAATCTGCCAAGACAATTTTCTTGAAAAGTCCTTTGGTTATTTGCACCAAGGACCAACTAAAATCTTGTTTCGTTAGGGTAAAAGGTTGATTGATCTGTGGGATAAAATCGCGTGCTCGAACAATTGGCCCTGCAACTAAATGCGGGAAATAGGTCACATAAAAGGTGAAGTCATAAAAACTAGTGACTTTAATTTCTTTGCGGTAAATATCCACTACATAACTAATGTTATGAAAGGTAAAGAAGGATACGCCTATGGGAATAAGAATCTTATCTACAAAAGTTCCCTCTCCAAAAAATCCATTACCCCAAAGCGCGAATTGATTGACAATCTCATATTTTGTTTGGAATAATTGATTGAAAGAGTCTGTAAAGAAATAGGCATACTTAAAATATCCTAAGAGTAATAAGTTGAAAATAACGGAAGTTGCTATAAATAATTTCTTATTGCGGTCCTTTTCAGTTTCTTGAACCAGCTTACCCAAAAGAAAGTTTACAACCAAGGTAAGTCCCAGTAGCAAAACAAAAAGACCAGATGTTTTAAAGTAAAAAAACAAACTTACAACAGTCAAGAAAATACTTCTGGTTAAAAAGTGTTTGTGAATGGCTGAAAAAATAACCATCACCAAGATAAAAAATAACCAAAAGTCAAGTTGGGTAAAAATGAGTGGCTCTTGAGAATTGAAAGAAAAAAGTTGTTGTATTCGTTGCATGTTTATGGCGTCAGTTCCTCAAATGCACTGAGGTATTTTGTAAAAGCGTTGATTAATAAATTTCCTATCAGGTGATATCCAGTTGAACTAAAATGCACATAATCTGCTTGCATAAGGCTATTTTTCTTCCAAACGATTGAAGACCCAAGTTCTCCCATCACCCCGTAAAAGTCCCAGATAGGCATTCGGTATTGTTGCGCCAATTGAATGATGACATCTCGTTGGCGTTCTGTGTTTTTATTTGGTGAATTATGAAATTGATTGTCATTGGGAACCGTTAACAATAATGCACATTTCGGATTGACAGAAAGAATGAGTTTCATCAACGATTCGAGGTTTCGCTTATACACGGATGGATCAAAACTCGCAAAACTTGAGTAAGCGTCATTTGTCCCGACAGAAAACACAAAAAGGTCTGGAGGATTAACCTTGAGATCTCTTAAAAAATGTTCGTTTCCAAGATATGTATAAAGTCCGGCTCCGTTAATTCCTATGGCGTTATATGTGATCCCGGGTAATTCATTCATAAATTCAAATCCATAAAGCTCCAAAGTGTAAGCATCTGGAATGTTCTTGACAAACTGTAAATCGAGTGAGTCGATGTAATCAGTAAATGTCACATCCGTATATCCTAATTCATCGCGCTGAACTGTTTCACTTACTAGCAATTCTTGTCCACCAAAATTTAAATCATACGGGAATTCACCAGTATTATGAAAAATGCGCAATTGATTAAAGGGCGGTTTAATCATTGTTCGCATGTGCTTGAAATTAATGGTGATAACAGAATCGGGACATTTGATCGTCGCTCCTGTAATCCCATAATCTAGATCTTCTGATTGATTGTTAACGCTGCGGTAGGATTTCCACTGATTTGGTGATGAAAAATGGTAGTTAGACGGGTTATTCGTTTTTGCCAAATCAAAAGGAAAAACCAATCCGCGATCACCACTCAATCCTGGCCAATTCGTCTGTAAAAAAGTGCGAAAATCGTGGGTGTAAATATCTGCTTGGATGTGGGATCCGCCGATGTGATAAAAATTTAATTTTCGATCTTTTTTTTCAATCATTTGTTGCATTTCATCAAATAGAACCATCCAATTTGGACTTTCTTTTGTGAAAAACTGAAAATGATTGCAATCTGTATTGATGAATGGATACTTAGATTCTATTCGGGCATCATCTTTCGAAAACTTCGCATAATTTAAAGTCCTTAAATCAATGTCTTGAGAAAAAAGGAGAGAAGGAAATAGAAGATAAAACCAAAACAATCGAATCATTTCGAATTTCCTTTCGTCGTTCCTGAATCTCCGTTGAACCATTTAGTATATTCTGCGATGAAGGCATCATAGAATAATTGAGATGCATAACTCGAACCTTTTGGCGTAAAGTGTATGTAGTCATTTCCTGCGAGTCCTTGAGAAACCCATGAAGGCATTGAATTAATTCCGCCCATCGCACCGAAAAGATCCCAATAAGCAGCCCCTGCCTCAAAACAAGATTTTTTCATTTGACTCACGCAATAAGGTAATAGGGAATAGGACTCAAACACGCCATTTTTCCGTTGCGACATATCACTTGGACCAATGACAATAATTGCTGCTGATGGCCTTACTTTTTGGATGTATTCAATTTGACCCTTGAAACTTTTTGCATAATAACGAACGGAACTACTGTCTCTAAACGCAGGAACTGAGTTGCCTCCGAATTGTAAAATAAATAGCTCTGTATTTAATTCGTTGTGCATTTTTTTAAATAAAGCGTTGTCTCCAGCGCTCAATGCTTGACCTGATGAACCACGCATCGCCACATTTGTGACTTGTACCCCAATATCACCTTCTAACGAGAAGCCGTTGAACACAGGACTAGTTGTTGAACTAAAAACAAATTTTAGTTTACCAGGCGTCTTCGGGAAATCCAAGTCGATTGAATGTCCATATCCGTCAGTGATTAATGAGTCCTCATGAATGAGTTTGTTGTTTTCGAATACTTTTACCGAACATGGCGCGAAACAAAAGGAGTAATAGCATTTCACATGATTATAATCCCTTGCTCTAGCAAATGCAGCTGGAGATGATTCAATTTCAATCCATCCTTCTGTTAATTTATTGCCATCAACTGAAAAAACAGCAGCAGACGCCATGGCACCATATCTTTTTGAACTTAATTTTTTACCCCAAAAAGAAGTTAAACGCTCAAAATTTGGTGAATAGGTTTGTTTAAATGTTTGTGTATTGTAGACATTGGTAGCTGGAATTAGACCGGGACCATTACCTCCAAACTGATTTTGAATGCGTTGGCGAATATATCCTGTAATGCGATCCCCTTCAATTTGAGAATCACCATAATGGAAAATGGAAATTTTCTTGCCTTTGCTCGTAACGGTGCTTAATTTTTCAAAAAATCGAAATAAATTCAATT
>CAIRMS010000069.1 GCA_903879765.1 uncultured Flavobacteriales bacterium | reverse complement strand
TAAGCCATTGATATATGACTATTCGCAAATTTTAACTTTTTGTTATCAATGATGATATAGTCTGGATGTTGATGTATTTGTTCCATCAAACTATTTTTATTGATGACAATCGTATCTTTTTTGATGTATAAGGTGGTGTCTTTTAATGCATTCCTTTGTATTATTCTTTCTGATATTACTGGTGAATTATGCGAGATAAATGTGCGATCACTTGAAAATAAATAAGCCCTGCTCAAATTTTCTTTACTGGATAGTATGGATGTTAAACCTGTTTTATTGGCAATGACAGGCATTAAACTTCGAATCGGATCATTCAACATTAAGATGAATACCCAAACCGAAACAACCACTAAATATAATTTTTTCGAATCACGGATTCTTCTAAACGGATAGGACATTAAAATAAAAACAACGATTCCGCCAAAAAAGACTTCGTGTCGCGAACCGATCATCACTAAGTACAAATTACAGATGCCAAAAACAATCCAAAAGAAAACACCTGGTTTTTTTACGGTGATGGCTGTATCTTTCTGTTTTAAAAACAATCCAACATAAACAAACAAACTGACAATCATAATCCAACAGGCGTATTGATGCAAGGTGTAATTGTTGATGGCAGCGGAACGAATGTTCAGGTATATAGATTCATGGAGTAGGAGTGAATAAATGATGACATCCTTCACAATCCATACGGACACAAAAAGGAAAAGAAGTGCGCTAAATAGGAATACAGCTGGTTGAAAATGAATCGGTGTATTCACTTTTTCTACGGATGGTATTTTTTTAAACCGTCGTAAGCCAAGGTAAATGAAAAGTTGAAAAAGAATGATGAATAAAGCATACATCCAAATGACCTGCAGGTAAGTGGCGTCATAATAAACATAAAACATTTTCTCAAGAAGGTAGTAATACTGAAGTCCAATCTTTTTACCGAAATGAGTGAGCTGATCAAAGCAAAATAACCAGCTGCCTGCCAAGGACCAGAAATAGAAAATAGCGGTAAATAGTGGGAATACAATGTTTCGCTCGATCTTCCAAATCTTTAATTGAATCCAAAGGATGATCAATGAAGCAAAGAACAGTGAAACTAAAATGATCATTTTAAGTTTTTAATGGTATTGTACGTCTTGATAAAAGTAAGTAATCCTAATGTGTTTAAGGAAATCACAAAATAATAAATATATGTGATCGACTTTACATGCATTGAATAACCATATCCAGCCATCGCTATGTAGACGGTCAAGGCAATCAATAGGTTTGTGGCATTTTTCGCTTTGACATGAATGGCATCCAAGAAACTGCGTAAAATAATGTAGAGCACATATCCGAAACTTCCGAGCAGGACGATTTGTGCGATTTCGAAGATTTCATTTCGGTGATCTTTTCCAAGAAGGAGGTTCAAAATGAACTCATGGAAAAAATAAAAAGTCAGGTAGCCAATCAATGTTAAAATGATACCTGAAAGTACGAAAACGTAAAATCGTTTTTTGATGAGGTCAATTCTTTTTTCCGCTAGAAAACCACCAATTTCAGGCAAAAGAACCAAGCTCAATGGTCCAAAAGCAGCCCCAACTAGATTTAACAGAGTAATTGAATAGGCCACGTCTCCACCGGTCAATACATTTTTCTGTAGTGATAGGACAATGTACGTTGGAAAGGTTAAGATGGCTAACAAGGCAAAATCGCCTAAGATTCGTGGTAATCCGAAATTCAGCATCAGTTTGGCATCTTCCCAACATGATTGAAAATCCAATTGAATCTGCCACTTGATAAAAACATACAATCCAAAAATCAAACAACTAATCAAGAGAAATACACCATTTAATAAAAGGAGTTGTTGTACGTTCTGAGTATAAAGCAACACGGATATTGGCAAGAAACCAATATTGACTAATTGAATTAAATTGGAAAAATAAACTTCTTTTTTTCCTCTTAAATAGCCATAAAGAATGGCATGATATCCATAACCGATTAATAAGATGCACAAAGGCAGAATGTAGTTTTGGTATGTCCCGTCTCCAAAAAATAAGTTTGAAAATAAACCACTTCCAAGCGTTAGTACAAGTAAAAATAAGAGGCTGACAATGGTCATTAAAATTAAACTTGCTGGAAGAAAAGAATCTCTTTTCGGATGAATGCTCACATATCTTGGTACCGCGACACCTAATCCAATCATCAATAATGGTTGCAAAAAAGAGATATTTCTTCGCGACAATGCATACTCACTAAAGGCAATGTCTGTCATACGTTCATTGGCAACTCTGAAAATGACAAAACTCAAAAAAAGTATGAAAATTTCAGTCCCAAAAGTGATGATGTAATTTTTATATTTTGAAAAAAAACTCAAAAAATGTATGTTAAGTAAGTGTCGAATTTCAAGTTTAATCAAGAAATCAGCTTCAAAAATAGTAAATAATATCTACTCTTTAGGACGCAATCAATACGTCTACAATAACGATTGAAAAGAACTGTTTTCCAATTGAATTTAAACGAGGCTAAAATCGAAAGAAATTTTCATGAAATAAAGTTAATTAAACTCATCTCCACCTGAACTTACTATATTTGTCAAAAAAATATTCAATGAAAAATGTTGCTGTTATTGGTGCTGGTACAATGGGAAATGGTATTGCGCACGTTTTTGCTCAATTCAATCACCACGTACATTTAATAGACGTATCTCAAGCCGCTTTAGACAAAGCTATTGTAACGATTGAAAAGAATCTTGATCGTCAAGTCGCGAAAGAAGCAATTACTTTAGCTGAAAAACAGGAGACATTAAACAATTTAAAAACGTTTACGAGTCTTGCTGAAGGAGTAAAAGGAGTTGAATTAGTGGTAGAGGCAGCAACGGAAAACATTGATTTAAAATTAAAAATATTCAAAGAATTAGATGAGGTAACATCACCTGAAGTAATTCTTGCAACTAATACGTCCTCTATTTCAATTACTAAAATTGCGGCTGTAACCAATAGAGCTGACAAGGTGATTGGAATGCACTTTATGAATCCAGTTCGAGTGATGAAATTGGTGGAGATTATTCGTGGTTATTCA
This sequence comes from uncultured Flavobacteriales bacterium, assembly GCA_903879765.1. GTDB lineage: Bacteria > Bacteroidota > Bacteroidia > Flavobacteriales_D > Crocinitomicaceae > UBA952. The sequence continues at coordinate 516 of CAIRMS010000069.1, read as the reverse complement.
ACTTCGGATGAGGTAACCAACTTGATTATGGAAACATCTCGTCAATTAAAGAAAGTTCCTGTCGAAGTAAATGACTACCCAGGATTCGTAGCAAACCGCATTTTGATGCCAATGATTAACGAAGCCATTTACACCTTGTTTGAAGGAGTAGCCGGTGTAGAAGAAATTGACACGGTTATGAAATTAGGGATGGCTCATCCAATGGGACCATTGCAATTGGCCGATTTTATTGGATTGGATGTTTGTTTAGCTATTTTGGAGGTGTTACACGATGGATTTGGTAATCCGAAATACGCACCGTGTCCGTTGTTAGTGAATATGGTGACTGCCGGAAAAAAAGGAGTGAAATCTGGTGAAGGATTTTATTCTTGGACGCATGGCACAAAGGACCTTGTTGTCGCTCCCAACTTTAAGAAATAAGCATTTCTTTTAATTTCAGTAGTACTCTTTGATCGATTGGAAAAGTTAGATCTTTTTCCATTATTTCCATAAGTGGTACCCATCTTTGTTTTTCTG
>CAIRMS010000068.1 GCA_903879765.1 uncultured Flavobacteriales bacterium | reverse complement strand
TTGATTCTTAATGTTAAAAAACCATTAAACATCTTAAATCATAGCCTTTTATGTGGTGTATTTGGGCTGTTTTCACACAAAACCTTTTGAGGGACACAAAACAAAAATTTAATTGCTTTGTGTGAAGATTCATTGTATCTTGTCTTCATGTTTTACTTCGAACGCATTTATTGTTTTTGCCTTTTTGTACTCTTGTGCAATCCTTGTGTTTTTGGACAAAGAGTCAACTCGTTAAGACCCGATATTTCGGTAGATTCCATCTTGAAAGTCAAACCTGGCGCTTCTAAATTAGCACTTGACCCCATCACGAAGAACCTTTTTTATACAAGTTCCAACGGTAATATCTACGAAGTTTTTGAGGCTGGTCAAACCGACTCCTTACGTTTTACAGCGAATGAGCATGGATTAAGTCGTTTACAAGGACTTTGCTTTTTGGACAGCACAATGTACCTCGCTGGAAACATTTGGTATAGTATGACTGGAATAGGGATGATTATGAAAGGAACGTTGCAAGCCAATGGATCAAGAGTTTGGACAAGCATGCTTGTGACAGAAGCGTATCCCACCAGCAGTTCCTCTGGTGACCATGGATTTACTGGAATCAATGTCGATCCGAGCAAACAATTCCTCTTTTTTTCAGGTGGATCACGCACATCCTTCGGAGAAGTGGCGAGCGCTAACGGAAATTATCCTGGAATGCGTGAGCAAGCTTTGACCAGTAAGATTTACCGAATTCCCATTGATGCAGAAAATCTTTATTGGCCAAATGACTCTACATTTTTAACAAATAGTGGATTTGTCTTTGCCGAAGGAACACGAAATGCCTACGATATGGCGTGGAATGCACAAAATCATCTTTTTGCTGTGGACAATGCCGGTGAGCGAGATGATCCAGAAGAATTAAACTGGATTCAAGAAGGAAAACATTACGGCTTTCCATGGAGAATCGGTGGGAATGCCAATCCGCTAACGAATCCAAGTTATGATGCAAGTCAAGATCCATTGGTTAATCCGAACAATAACGCATTTTTAGCTGGACATTTCAACGCGGATCCCAACTTCCCTACTATTCCACTTGGAATTCAATTTACAGAACCACTGAGAAACTTCGGGAATGCCGCGGATTTTTACAAGGATGAAAATACGGGTCAAATTAAACGTGCCAGTGAGGAAGGAACGAGCGTTCGTACCTTTACAGCACATCGCTCACCGCTCGGACTCGTGATTGACCGAGATGAACTGCTTGGTTCCATCTACCAAGGAAAATCCTTTGTGATGAGTTTCATGCCAGGAGGCGACAGTACTGGCTACACACCTCTTTCCCCCTGGGGATCGCCATGTCCGTTTGTCGATTCCTCACGTGAATTAGTCATGATGGACCTACAATACGATTCCTTGTTAGCAGATTACACGATTCACAGTGCAAACGTTGTTAGCGGATTTTACCTTCCCGTGGATGCCGAACAAGTGGGGAATTCCATTTATGTAATCGAAAATAATGGCGTCTTATGGAAACTGAACTTTCCGAGCAAGTTGAATCCACCTATTTGTTATCAAGCTGGACTCATTGCCTATCCAAATCCGTTTTCATCGACGTGTCAAGTTTATTTCCCGAATCCATCAAAACTCTTAAGACGGATTAAACTTTACCAATCCAATGGACAATTAGCCTACGAATCTACTGCATTCGATTTAGAAACCTACTCGCTTTACGTACCCAATATTGCCTCAGGCGAATACACCTTAGTACTTGAACAAGGAACTGAAATCCTTGCTCGTCAGAAGGTCATTATTTACGATTGATCCTGACTTTATATCAACTTATTTCGTTCCTAACACAACATGAAATAAAAAAGCAACGTTTACATAGACTAAATTTCCTATTTTTGACCCAAATTAAAACGAACACATGAATCTGACAGGTATCATTTCCATCTCTGGTAGACCAGGACTATTTAAAGTTATCGCTCAAGGAAAAAACAGCGTGATTGTTGAATCCATGATTGATAAAAAACGTTTTCCAGCATACGCTACGGAGAAAATTTCCACATTAGAGGACATTAGTATTTTCACGTATGAAGAAGATGTGAAATTGACTGATGTGTTGGCAAAAATGAATGAATCGTTTACGGACAATTGTCCATCCCACAAGGAGGATATGAAAGCGTTAGAAGCGGCATTAGCAACATTCTTACCTAATTGGGATAAAGAACGCGTGTATCCTTCAGATGTTCGTAAAATTTTCCAATGGTACCATTTAATCAAACAAGCAGGATTATTTGAAGCAACAGCGGAAGGTGCCGAAGGTACTGAAGCGCCAGCTAAAGAAGCGAAAGTAAAAGCGGAGCCTGCAAAGAAAAAAGCAGCAGCAACAGCGGGTCCAGCAAAAGCAGCGAAACCAGCAAACATCAAAAAGGCAGCTCCTGTTAAAACAGGAAGTTCTCGCGGAAAATAATATCATAAACAAATTAAAAAATTCACCTGTCCATTCGTCAGGTGAATTTTTTTGTCCTATAAATACCACGGTATGAAAATCGAAAAAAACAAACGACAATTTATTAGCGAAGCGCTAAAAATTCAATCTTGGGAAGATTTAAAATCATTTTTCGACGATTTACTCGCACGAGAAATTGACAGCAAGGATAAATTTGAGCAATGGTTAAATGACCGAAGCGAATTAGATGCTGTATTAGAAGAGGATTTAGCTTGGCGTTACATTCGCATGTCCATTGAAACAAACAACGAAGAACTAGCTTCTGCCTATACGTTTTTTGTCACAAAAATTCAACCGGAGTTAGCACCATTGGACGATGCCTTGAATCGAAAATTCATGGACTCCCCTTTTCGTAACGAGTACACAGATTCTGCGCATCACATTTACTTCAGAAGCATTGAAACGCAAGTGAATTTATTCCAGGAGAAAAACGTTCCCATTGAGGCAGAGCTGAACGAATTGGCTCAAAAATATGGAGCCATCAGTGCGGCGCAGTCGATTGACTACCTCGGCGAAACGATGACCATGCAAAAAGCAAGTCAATTGTTGAAAGAGCAAGATGAAGCGGTACGTCAAACCGTATTCGATAAAATGGTGGAACGTCGTCGTGTTGACACAGACTCGTTGGATGATTTGTATACGCAGTTGGTCACGAAACGACATGCATTAGCCTTAAACGCTGGATTTGACAATTTCCGAGACTACAAATTTCAAGCACTCGGACGCTTTGATTACGCCAAAGAAGATTGTTTTGCGTTCCATCACGCGATTAAAACACACATCGTTCCATTGGTAAAAGAGATTCAAGCGAAAAAACTAGCGATTACAGGTGAGACTAAATTCAAACCGTGGAATACCGAAGTTGATCCAGAAGGAAAAGCGCCATTAAAACCGTTTGAATCGGGCAAAGAGATGCTAGATGGATGCGTTCAGATGTTAGGAAACTTGAATCCTTATTTTGCTGACTGTTTGAAAACCATGGAAGAAATGGGTCACTTGGACCTAGACTCCAAAGCAGGCAAAGCACCAGGCGGATACAATTATCCACTGTATGAAATTGGCGTTCCCTTTATCTTCATGAATGCCGTTGGAGCACAGCGCGATTTAGTGACAATGGTTCACGAAGCTGGACATGCCGTTCATTCGTTTTTAAGTCGAGACTTGTCCCTCACTGGATTCAAGAATCTACCATCCGAAGTCGCTGAATTAGCATCGATGTCCATGGAGTTACTTTCCATGAAAGAATGGGGACATTTCTATGCCAACGCAGACGAGTTAAACCGCGCGAAACGTGAGCAGTTAGAAGGAGTGTTGAAAGTACTGCCTTGGATTGCGCAAATCGACGCTTTCCAGCATTGGGTATATGAACATCCAACTCATACAGTTGCAGAACGACATGCACATTGGTCGAGCTTATCCAAAGACTTTGGAATAGGATTAACCGATTGGACCGGATACGAAGATCAAATCGCCACATCCTGGCAACGACAATTACATTTATTCGAAGTTCCTTTTTACTACATCGAGTATGGCATTGCGCAATTGGGTGCTTTGGGTGTATGGATGAACAGTTTAACAGATTTCGAGTCCGGATTAACAGCATACCAAGAAGCATTGAAACTTGGTTACACGAAGTCCATTCCAGAAATTTATGAAACGGCTAACGTTCCGTTTGACTTCTCTTCCGAGCGACTGAAATCCTTAGCAGCATTCATTCAGCTTGAATTAAAAAAATTGGACTAGAAATAAATTCGGCGTGAATTTGCGCAGATTTTAAATTTCTCTTTATATTTGCACCCTCCGGCGAGATAGCTCAGTTGGTTAGAGCGTAGGATTCATAACCCTAAGGTCCCGAGTTCAACTCTCGGTCTCGCTACTGAAAGAACCCTGACAGAAACGTCAGGGTTTTGTTTTTTTCAACGATGTATTACACCTACATACTTTATTCCCAAAAACTCAATTCATTTTGCAAAGGTGAAACTGGAAATATTTCAGACCGTTTGAATCGACATAATTCTCAATACGAAAAGGCAACCTAGGCTGGTGTTCCATGGATACTTATTTGGAAGGAAGAAAAAGCAAGTAAATCTGAAGCAAAAATTCTTGAGCGTAAACTCAAGAATTTATCGATCAAAAGAACCATTGAATTTATCTTGAAAAACAAGGAAGGTATCCCGAGCTCTGACGAACTTGATTTAATAATCAAGTTGTCAGAATGCTGATTTCTACATCAGCATTCAACTCTCGGTCTCGCTACGATGAAAACCTTGACGATTCTGTCAAGGTTTTTTTTATGTCTTTTTTTTTGAGATAGCTCATCCGCCGCTTCGTCGCGGCGAAGGAGGTTAGAGCGTAAACCCTAAGATCCCGAGCTCCGATGATACAGTCAGTTTTTTTTTTACAATAAAAAGTGGTGATTTTATTTTTTTTTATTTTTGTTCAATGAAGAAGTATGTATTGTTAACAGTTTCATTTCTTTATTTTCAGATCATTCTGGGTCAAGAAAACATGTCAATGCTCAATCCAAGAGGGGACTATAAAACTGGCTATTGTTTTAGAATTTTAGGACCGACTCCCTTTTTATCTTTTTCCATGAATCATTTCATAAATGAAAGAATAAATTTAGAAGCAGGTTTAGGCTTAGTTGGAGCATATGGCGGTATTCATTTTTTTGCAAGCAAACAGGATAAAAAGAATTTATTAGCTCCCTACACGGGAATCAATTTAGGATATATGACGCTGCCTGATATTCAGGTAGGAATTGGAGGAAGTTCCGGTGGATGGGGAAAATTCATGACTTTTTACATTCCTGTTGGAGTTCAATTAATGACTAAAAATGGATTTCATCTTTCCATTGAAGGTGCGATGTTCGCTATTACAGGCGATCGTTCTAATGCGACACCATGGGGCTCACTGAAAATTGGAAGAAATTTTTAGTGAATTTAATCATCATCTTAAGGTTCCAGGTAAGATCTCATGCCCATTTTTTCTATCCAAACAAATCTTCGTACTTTCACTCTCATTGAAAATTCCTCCATGATGAGAACAACTTGTTGCCAAACAAACGTTGATACTGTAGGGAGTAATTTACAAAATGGCAGTAAATTAGCTATAAAGAAAGGAGGGAATTAGGATGAGTTATAATGATATTTTAGTTGCTATTACGCTTGTGTTGATGGTTTTAATGATAGCTACCTTCATTTTTAGTAAATCTTATGGCATCATAAATGGTGTTGTATTTTGTCTTTATGCATTTCCACTTTATTATTCATTTTTATTCAAAGGAAATGGAGGATCATTTTTTCTTTGGTGGTTTTATTTAATGGTCTTAATATCAATACAAACACTAACAGTCTGCATTTACCTCATCTATAAAATCATTAAAACGACTAAGTCTAACTAATCAACATCACAGACTTTCTGCAAGAACAAATAGAAATTTTCATGGCTTCTTGATAATTCAAACATAAATAGCATCATTGGCACGGTACTCTTTCCGAAAAACTGCCATGTTTTTTACTTTCAACCTTGAGTTTTCACCCAAATCTAAGCACAACTTTTGGTTAAGATCCGATGCATGACCCTAAGGTCCCGGCTGACTTGCTTTTGTTTAAACAAAAGCTGTTAGAATGCTGACCTTTGCGTCAGCATTCAACTCTCCAATCATGATTCTAAATTTCACTAGGATATTACTAAACTATTTTTACTTGGACTTGAAAAAAGTATTTCAGAATTCCGTTGTCTAAATTCATTCTTTTGTTCAAATAATCTACAAACTCGACTAAATCCTCGTTTTTTCGCTAAAATCAGTATATGCCTTTCGTATCGAGGACACAATTAATTCTAACATTTTACGTTTATAAATTGAGTTTGGAGTCGAGCCAAATGGCTGCATTCGTATCACATAGATTGATTCTGACATTTAACCAATCGCAAAAATATTAATGGATAACAATTAATTCGTGCTATTTAACTCATTTGAATTTTTACTATTTCTACCACTTGTTTTCATACTGTATTGGTTTGTCTGCAACAAATCATTAAAGTGGCAAAATGCATTGGTTTTGCTTGCCAGTTATTTCTTTTATGGTTGGTGGAGCTGGATGTTTTTAGGCTTATTGATGCTGAGTACCTTACTGGATTACACCTATGGTTTTTTTGTTGCTTCTCCGAATCGACAGCAAGCAAAACTTTTTCTTTGGCTAAGCATCATCAATAATTTAGGTATTCTTGGCATATTCAAATACTATAACTTTTTTGCTACCCAATTTCAATCGGGATTTGAATTTTTTGGACTTCACACGAATCCAGTTTTACTCAAGGTGGCATTACCTATTGGGATTTCATTTTATACATTTCACGGTATGTCCTATGTCATCGATATATACCGAGGCCACCAAAAACCCGTTAAAAACATCGTAGATTATGCCGTGTTTGTTGGTTTCTTTCCTTTATTAGTGTCAGGACCAATTGAACGCGCTAAGCATTTATTGCCTCAAGTTCAAAAACGCCGCTTCTTTAACTACCCTCAAGCTGTTGACGGTTGTCGTTTGATTTTATGGGGACTATTCAAAAAAGTAGTGATTGCAGATACCTTGGCCGACACCGTTGATCTGATATTTGACACATATCAAGACCAAAACGGGATCACCTTAATTGCTGGTGCCGTTGCATTTAGTTTTCAAATTTATGGGGATTTCTCTGGATATTCCGATGTCGCAATCGGTACAGCCAAACTTTTTGGATTTGAGCTTTTGAGCAACTTCAGGTTTCCATACTTCTCGAGAGACTTAGCTGAGTTCTGGAGGCGTTGGCATATTTCACTATCTTCCTGGTTTAGAGATTACCTTTATATTCCGCTTGGAGGTTCTAAGAATGGCACATTCAAAGCGGTTAGAAATACCTTTATTATCTTCCTCGTTAGTGGTTTTTGGCATGGAGCCAATTGGAATTTTATTTCTTGGGGATTTATCCACGCTTGCGGCTTCCTCCCATTACTATTACTGAAGAGAAATAGAAAGAATGTGACGGATGTAGTAGCTCAAGACCGTAAATTACCCAATATCAAAGAGCTTTGGCAAATGTCTTCTACTTTCGCCTTTGTGACATTTGCTTGGATTTTCTTTAGAGCGGATGGAATCCACTTAGCATTGAGTTATATAAAACAAATAGGAGGTAGTTTCAAAGATCAACCTATTCAATTTTTACTCCTCCCAATCGGTAAATTTATTTATATCGCTCCATTGATTCTCGGAGATTGGTATTTGAGAAGGAATGAAAGGACCTTGTCTATTTTTAAATCAAATGTAATGCGCTATTCCTTTTATTCGATCATGTTCTTAATCGTTTTGAGTATGATTGGCGTAAAAAAATCATTTATTTATTTTCAATTTTGACATGTACTTTTTTCTTAAAAAAATAAGCTTGTTTTTTGCTTTAACATTTGCTTCATATTTTTTCATAGGGATCATTTTTGAAAAAATAATCAAGAAGAATTTAACAAATAATCAATTTCAATTCCAAGAAGATTGGCACATGAAACATCCTCACTCCTTTGAGTTTTTATTCATTGGCAACAGCCGTACTTGGGCACAAGTCGACATTGACTTAATGACGAAAAAACAACATGAGAAATCCTTTTGTTTGGCACAGGACGGAAGGGATTCGCGCATCCTTTTTTATAAGCTAAAGAAGTATTTGGAACTCAATGAACATCCGAAACATATTTTTTTACAATTTGACCCCTATTTCATTTCCGAGAATAATGACGGGACTTTTTATGGTAAAAAAAATTACCTTGGTTACATGTATCAAGATTGGTTAGGAATAAATTCCATTTTTGAGAATGAAATTGGCTTTGACCGATTGGAAGTTTTTTTCCCTCTGAAAAGATACTTTTCTACAATTGGCGGAATTCCAATATTGTATTATCACTTGACAAATACGAGGCCATCGGATTACTCTACTTTTAAATACGGTTCTGTCCCACAAAATAGACGCTGGTCTCCTAGCTCAAATTGGTCTCAACCGGACAGAACGAACTGTCTACTGAATTTTAAATACATCGATGCAATCGTTTCCATCTGTAAAGCAAAACGTATTTCATTAACGCTTTTTTATCCACCCCAGAGCTTCCTTTCATACCAGCTCGTTGATCATCATTTGATTAAAGAATTATCAGCGTATGCAAGTAAGAACAACTTAACATATTGGAATTTCAATGCTATTAAATACGATAATATTCAACTTTTTTACAATCATACGCACTTGAATACTCAAGGAAGCAATGTATTTACGATTGATTTTCTTGACTCGATAAACAAGATTCGATAAATTTTCAAATCTCACGATGTAAGAACTTTCGTAACTTCACAACTTCTAAATTTCTGTCATGCTTCGTTACACATTTTCAACGATTGTTCTTTTGTTCCTGTTCACATGCTTACAATTCAATGTGCAAGCCCAAGCCTCAACCTACAATCTCACCGTCAAAGTTTCAGGAATTGCGGTAAAAAAAGGAATGGTAGAGTTTGGACTCTTTCGGGATGCGGAAAAGTTTACGAAAAT
>CAIRMS010000067.1 GCA_903879765.1 uncultured Flavobacteriales bacterium | reverse complement strand
TCTGCTGTTAACGATGAGGAGGATCCATAATTTTCATTCAAGCGAAGATAATGGTGATTCAACTGCATTCCCATGGATACTTTTTCACTTAACGCAAGTGCAACTCCGATTCCATTTTTCATTGATCGAAACTGCTGGTATCCATAAATTTGACTTCCCGCGGATATCACCACCTTTCTTATTGGCAACGCGTAAACAAGTCCCTGTGACTGTAATTCTTTCAGTCCAAATCTATTTTGATAACTGACTCCAATTGCTTGCTTTTTGAGTCCAATTAGCGCCGCAGGATTGTTCACATGCGCCCAAACATCGTTGAAAGTCACACTGGAATTTGCTAAGGATAATGAGCGTCCACTATTGATAAAAGTCGTCTGACCAAAAAAGTTTGATGACGCCAAAAGGTAAAAAGAAAGTAAAACCTGTTTCACAAAAAAGAAATTGATGCAACTAAAATACATTTTTCGATTGTAACAAGCCCTAAGTTGTCGATTCTAATCGTTTAGTCGAAGTTCAATTCAAACTTCTGTCGTATATTTGAAAAACGAAACTTTAGACAGATATGTCCAATTTACACTACCCATTTGAACCCGTAGCTCATGAGGATTGGGTGCTCCAAATTCAAAAGGAATTACGCGATCAAGCGGGAAAAATTGCTTTTAAAGACTCCATCGAAGCGTTGGAGATAAACATAACCGATTCTCCCAATAAAATTATAAACATTCCGTTTCCATCTGAGTCGAATCAAGTAAACAGTGTTCATTTTGAGCTAATCTCAGATGAAAAAGAGAGTAATCGTCGGATTCTACTCGCTTTAATGCAAGGAGCGAATGCTTTGTTTCTTCGAACGGAAAACGAATCGCTTGATTGGAACATTGTATTAGATCAAGTGGGATTGGCCTATATCCGAACAGAACTATTGGTAAAAAACTATGTTCAGTTGGAGGAAGTTAAAAATCAATTATCGACTGAACAGTTCGAGCAAATTCATATGCTTACAGATGAATTAATCTCAACTGAAAATGCGAACAGTACTGCTTACTTTAATGGCTTTGAATTACAGCAGATCGGTGCAAATGCACAACAAGAATTAAGTTCCATTGCGATTGCTTTTCACCACTATTTATCTGAAGGAAATCGATCTGAAGTTGTGTTTAGTATTGGAATTGGCGCTCACTATTTTGTGCAAATTGCAAAAGTTCGTGCACTACATTATTTGATTCATAAAATTGCCGCGTTGCATGAAATTGAGCATCCAAATTACCGTGTTCAAGCACACATTGGATGGGTAAATAAATCATTAAAAGATCCTTACACCAATTTACTGCGTCAAACCAGTGAAGCCATGTCTGCATTTGCAGGTGGGGTTCAAGGTCTGATCATTCATCCGTGGGATGAATTTGCGTCAGAGGGAAAAGAAGATTTCACTTTACGGATGTCCTTGAATGTTTTCAATTTACTAAACGACGAAGCTCATTTTGATTGGGTACAAGATCCAATGAAGGGAAGCCGAATTGTGGAAGCACTGACGATTCAACTGATCGAAAAAACCTGGACGCGCATCCAATCCTTATCGGAATTACATGGAAAGGAACTCCTTGATACCTGCCTTTCGGATTTTGAGCAAACGAGAAGGATGCGCGAGGAAGCTTGGTCGAATGGGGAAGAAAAACTCATTGGTGTACACACTTTCTTGAACAGCGATGAAAGCAAAGCAAAAACATGGGGAAATGTACCGAGCTATTTAGGAAAAGAATATTTAACCGTTGAAAGAACACGTTGAGATGAATAAAATCGATTTAAAAACGATTCCGGCTTTTGAAGAAGGGCATTCAGCGGAAAACAAAGATGTTAATTCAACGTTGACCAACGAAGGTTTTAGTGTGAAATCCACTTATTCGTTGTCGGATATTGATAACATCGCACACTGTAAATACACTTCTGGATTTGCACCTTACGTAGGTGGACCATACGCTTCCATGTACGTTTCTAAACCATGGACAATCCGTCAATATGCTGGATTTTCCACCGCCGAAGAATCAAATGCTTTTTACCGAAGAAATTTAGCTGCAGGACAAAAAGGATTATCTGTGGCCTTCGATTTAGCAACGCACCGTGGCTACGATTCCGATCATGAACGCGTAAAAGGCGATGTTGGAAAAGCAGGAGTTGCCATCGATTCCATAGAAGACATGAAACGCTTATTCGACCAGATTCCATTGGATGAAATGTCGGTTTCCATGACCATGAACGGAGCAGTATTGCCCATCATGGCATTTTACATCGCAAGCGCTTTAGAACAAGGTGTTAGTCCGACAGAATTAAGTGGGACGATTCAAAATGACATCTTGAAGGAGTTCATGGTGCGTAATACGTACATTTATCCACCAACGCCATCGATGCGAATTATTGCGGATATCTTCTCGTACACCTCGCAAAACATGCCGAAATTTAATTCGATCAGTATTTCCGGCTATCACATGCACGAAGCAGGAGCAACCGCTGCATTGGAATTAGCATACACCTTAGCAGATGGCATCGAATACGTTCGAACGGGACTGAATACTGGATTGAAAATTGACGAATTTGCTCCAAGATTAAGTTTCTTTTGGGCAATTGGCATGAATCACCACGTGGAAATCGCCAAGTTACGCGCTGGACGTTTATTGTGGGCAAAACTCATCAAAGAATTTAATCCATCCTCTGCGAAGTCCTTGGCTTTAAGAACGCATTGTCAAACTTCTGGTTGGTCATTGACAGAACAAGATCCATTTAACAATGTCGCTCGAACCTGTATTGAAGCACTCTCTGCTGTACTAGGCGGAACACAATCGTTGCATACAAATGCCTTAGACGAAGCGATTGCCTTACCTACTGATTTCTCTGCGCGCATCGCACGAAACACTCAAATTTACTTACAAACTGAGATCGGAGTCACCTCGTTTATTGATCCAAGTGCAGGAAGCTATTACATTGAATCCCTAACAAATGAATTGGTCAATCAAGCGTGGACATTGATTCAAGAAGTAGAAGAATTAGGTGGAATGGCAAAAGCTATTGAAACCGGGATTCCAAAAATGCGCATTGAAGAAGCGGCGGCGAAAAAACAAGCGCGCATTGATTCTAATCAAGAAATCATCGTTGGTGTCAATCGTTACCAAAATGACGATAAATCAGACTTTGATATCTTGGAAATTGACAATTCAAAAGTACGTGACGCACAAATTGAAGGATTGAATACCTTGAAATCCAAAAGAGATCAGATCCTTGTCAATAATCTTTTGAAGGAATTGGAACTTGCAGCCAAAGAAGAAAATGGAAATTTATTAGAAATCGCCGTAAGAGCTGCACAAGCCCGTTGTACTTTAGGCGAGATATCCGATGCCTTGGAACGCGTATATGGTCGCTATCAAGCCGTTATTCGTTCGATCAGTGGTGTTTATTCCAAAGAAATTATGAAAGATGAAGATTTTTTAAGCGCTACGGAACTTGTGCGTGTTTTCAGTAAACTAGAAGGCCGACGTCCACGCATCATGATTGCTAAAATGGGACAAGATGGTCACGACCGTGGAGCAAAAGTGATTGCGACGTCGTTTGCGGACATTGGATTCGATGTTGACATTGGTCCACTTTTCCAAACACCAGGAGAGGCAGCTAAGCAAGCGATTGAAAATGACGTACATATTTTGGGCGTATCCTCACTTGCTGCTGGACACAAAACACTTGTTCCAGAAGTCATCGCTGAACTTAAAAAAATGAATCGTTCCGACATCATGGTTGTTGCAGGAGGAGTTATTCCACAGCAAGACTATGACTTTTTATATGACGCAGGAGTTTTTGGAATTTATGGTCCTGGAACTAAAATTGCAAAAGCAGCACAAGAGATATTAAAGCTACTCATTAAGAGTCATGAATAATTTTTTGTAAATTCGGCACAATAATTGAAAAAGCAACATTAAAATTTAAAATCATATGTTTTCAAAAAACTTCATTTTAACCAGTCTGTTTACGCTCTTTTGTTTGAGT
>CAIRMS010000066.1 GCA_903879765.1 uncultured Flavobacteriales bacterium | reverse complement strand
CTCTTTTTCAGTCATGACTCCGATAGAATGAATCATCGCAAAAGCATCTTCCAGCGTTTCAATGTCACTCATCCAAACGGGAAATTCTTTTTCCAAGGCTTCGATGTCCTCTTTGGTGTTTTCTTCTTTGTTGCCAATGATTAAATCGGGATTCAAGGAACGAATCAACTCCAAATTCAGTTGTTTTGTCCCGCCAATGCGTTGCTTCACGCGAAACCAAGAAGCCGGGTGAATACAAAACTTCGTGATGCCAACGACTTCGGATTCTAATCCCAGATCGTAGAGCAATTCTGTTTGCGAGGGGACCAAGGAAATGATTCGTTTTGGTTCAAGGGGAACATGAACTTTTCGCCCCATTTGATCCACGAAATTTCTTCCAATCATCAAGAGATCGCTGAAATAACGTCGTAACGGGAAACAATGTGAAACTTACCGTTCTCCAATTGTACCAAAACCGCAGGCGTTTGCTTGTTGATCAACTTGCAAATGTCCTCAATATGCGTGGAGTGATTGACAACTGGAAAAGGTGCATTCATGATGGAGGATATCGGTGCATCGCGCAACGCTGGATCTTCCACCAACAATTGATACACATGACTGTCGTCAATCGAACCTACAAAAACACCGTCTTTCATCACTGGAATTTGACTAATTCCGAAATTGCGCATTTTCGCGATGGCATGTGACACCAACTCCTCCGCATACAAAGAAACCAATGGTTTATCCGCATGTTTCGCGACTAAATCTGCAGCTGTGACAATGTTTTCGTCCAAGAATCCGCGTTCTTTCATCCAATCGTCGTTGAATATTTTTCCAATGTAACGACTTCCATGGTCATGGAATAAAACCACTACGATGTCGTCGGCTGTCAACTGGTCTTTCAATTGCAACAATCCTTTGATGGCTGATCCTGCTGAATTTCCAACAAAAATTCCTTCCTCTCGGGCAATTCTTCTCGTATAAACCGCTGCATCCTTATCGGTTACTTTCTCGAATAAATCAATCACGTCAAAATCAACATTCGCTGGCAAAATATCTTCCCCAATTCCTTCTGTGATGTATGGATAGATTTCGTTTTCATCGAAAATTCCTGTTTCCTTGTACTTTTTGAATACGGAACCATAGGTATCAATTCCCCAAATCTTGATGTTTGGATTTTTCTCTTTCAAGTATTTCCCAACACCGGAAATGGTTCCACCGGTTCCAACTCCCACCACAAAGTGTGTGATTTTCCCTTCGGTCTGTTCCCAGATTTCTGGACCTGTTGATTCGTAATGTGCTTGACGGTTCGACAAATTATCGTACTGATTCACGTACCATGAATTCGGAATTTCTTCCGCCAAACGACGTGAAACGGAATAATAAGAACGTGGATCCGTTGGCTCAACCGCCGTCGGACAAACCACTACCTCTGCTCCTACCGCACGCAAAATATCCATTTTTTCTTTGGATTGTTTGTCGTTTAGTACACAAATCAATTTGTATCCTTTGATAATCGCCGTCAATGCCAATCCCATTCCCGTATTTCCTGAAGTTCCTTCAATGATGGTTCCTCCCGGATGTAACAATCCTGCTTTCTCCGCATCTTCAATCATTTTTACAGCCATGCGGTCCTTCACAGAATTTCCTGGATTCGT
>CAIRMS010000065.1 GCA_903879765.1 uncultured Flavobacteriales bacterium | reverse complement strand
TTGGTCTACATCATTTCCACGGCGATAACAAGAATTTTCATTCATCTGTGAATTCGTACATCAACACGGTACTCGAGTCTAAAAAAGGAAATCCATTGAGTCTCTGTTTGATTTATAGCATCATTGCGCAATCCTTGGATTTACCTATTTACGGAGTTAATTTACCAAATCACTTTGTTTTAGCGTATATGGATGCTAAATACTCCAGCTTCACGATCAATCAACAAAATGAGTTCGGTGTGTTGTTTTACATTAATGCGTTCTCGAAAGGAAGTATTTTTGATACAAATGAAATCAAGGATTTTCTAAATGGATTAAATTTAAACCATCATCGAGAATATTTTGAACCTTGTTCCAATACTTCCATCATCAAACGAATGCTAACAAATCTCATCTCTTCGTTTCAACAAGTTGGTAATTTTGAAAAGGTAGAAGAGTTGAAAACATTGAGAGAATTAGTTTCTTAAGCGTATCCTATCTTTTGGTGATTCTTCCTATTTTTGAATAAAAGAAACTATGTCTTATTCATACTCCGTTGAAGAGCGTTTTTTACGCTATGTTCAAATTGATACCACTGCAGATCCAAACGCGACAAGTTTTCCCTCATCTGAAAAACAAAAGGATTTGGCTAGATTACTAGTTGATGAATTACAGGATTTAGGTGTCGTCGATGCGGAAATGGATGAATGGGGATACGTTTTTGCTACGTTGCCATCAAATTCTGATCGGACAGATCTTCCAACAATTTGTTTTTGTTCCCACATGGATACAGCACCAGATTGCAGTGGGACAAATGTGAAACCAATTGTACATCGAAAGTACACCGGAGCGCCAATTATTCTTCCAGATGATTCAACACAGATCATCACAACGGAAAAACACCGCTATTTAGCATCAAAAATCGGCGACGATATCATCACCGCAAGTGGCTTAACACTTCTTGGTGCTGACGATAAGGCTGGAATAGCGATTATCATGGATTTTGCTCAATACATACAACAGAATCCACACGTGAAACACGGTCCAATTCGCATTCTCTTCACTCCTGATGAAGAAGTCGGAAGAGGTGTAGAAAAGTTGGACATGAAACGCTTGAATGCAGATTATGGATATACGTTGGATGGCGGACCAATGGGAGATATTGAGGACGAAACGTTCTCTGCGGATGCTGTAAAAATGACCTTTCACGGGATTAGTGCGCATCCTGGTTATGCGAAAAATAAAATGGTCCACTCCATGAAGTTAGCAGCTTCGTTGATTGATGCTTTGCCAAAAGACACTTGGTCGCCAGAAACAACTTCTGGACGTGAAGGTTTTGTTCATCCAGTTTCAATTGAGGGTGGACTAGAATCTACGACTGTTCAATTTATTATTCGCGATCATGACACGTCCAAATTGGAAATATATGAGCAACGTTTAAAAGAGATGGCGGATGCTGTCGTTGCTGCTCATCCTGGTTCTAGCGTAGATTTTGAAGTTTTTGAACAATATCGAAATATGAAGGAAATCCTAAAAGATTTACCTTTTGTGACAGATTATGCTGTGGAGGCAATGAAAAAAGCGGGAATCGAACCGAATCGCGCGATCATCCGTGGCGGAACAGATGGATCAAGGTTGTCCTTTATGGGATTACCTTGTCCAAACATCTTTACTGGAGAAATGGCGATTCACTCTCGCCATGAGTACGTGAGTGTTCAGGACATGCAAAAAGCTGTTGACACACTTGTCGAATTGAGTCAAATCTGGGAAAAACATCAGTAATGGATCATAAACTCCTGCTTAAGGATATCAAAAATAAAAAGTTTGAAAAAATGTACTTCCTACATGGCGAGGAGGCATACTTTATTGATGTGCTTTCAGACGCTATCATGGAACATGCTTTGGAAGAACATGAAAGAGACTTTAATCAAACCATTCTTTACGGAAAAGACACCGAGCTATTATCGTTAATAAGTGAGTTGAAAGCGTATCCAATGATGTCCGAGCGACGCCTTGTCGTATTAAAGGAGGCGCAAGACTTCAGAAATTTGGATGGACTCGAAAAATATGCGGAACAGCCATCTGACACGACGATTTTTGTTATTTGTCATAAATATAAAGCTTTCGATGCACGAAAAAAAATCCTTAAGTCCTTCGCGAAAAACGGAACGGTCTTTAAGTCTGATAAAGTGCGTGAATACCAATTGGCAGATTGGATTCAACAGTATGTGAAGTCTACAGGATTTGGAATTAATTCAAAAGGGAGCATGTTACTCGCTGAATTTCTCGGGACAGATCTAGGACGCATTGTCAAGGAGTTGGAGAAATTGGCAATCCTTCTTCCTGCCGGAACAACCATTGATGAAACACACATCGAATTAAATATTGGTATTTCAAAGGACTACAATGTTTTTGAATTTATTAATGCGATTTCAGCGAGAAATACAGAAAAAGCGTTTAAGATTATTCAGTATTTTGAGTATAATCCCAAAGCCGCAGATTTAATTGTGATCATTTCTAGCTTGTTTAAGTTTTTCTCACAAATCATGCGCATCCATTTCTTGCCGAATAAATCGAGAGAAGCTGTTGCGCAAGCAATTGGAGTTCATCCCTTTGTTGCAGGTGAGTTACTACAGGCAAAAAATCAATACGATCCACGAAAAATTGCTGCAGCCATTGAGTTACTTCATCGCTTCGACTTAAAATCGAAAGGTGTCGGAAATGCCAGTATGAGTCAAGCTGAATTATTGAAAGAACTGACCTATCAAATCCTTCACTAATGCACTTATTCTACGCACCAGAAATCACAGATAAAATCCAAGAGCATACGCTTTCAGAGGAGGAATCTAAACATTGTGTTCGTGTTTTGCGATTAAAGCAAGGTTCTAAAGTTGAATTACTCAACGGAAAAGGACTTTCTGCCATCGCTGAAATTGCTGATGACCATCCTAAAAAATGTAGGTTGATAATTTTGAGTTCGGAATTTTTCCCTCCGAATAAGGAAGTTCATTTGGCTCTAGCTCCGACCAAAAACATGGATCGCATGGAATGGTTAGTGGAAAAGGCAACGGAAATAGGTTTAACTAAATTGTCCTTTCTGAAATGTGACCACAATGAACGCGGTCAACTGAAATTAGATCGTTTAGAGAAAATTGCGATTTCTGCAATGAAACAATCAAAACGGTATTATTTACCTGAAATTTCTGATCTAGTTCCGTTTCAAACCTTCCTTCAAAATAATCCAAATGGATTCATTGGACATTGCTATCCAGCGGAAAAGATTCCTTTAGATTCGATCGTAGATTCAAAAGTGTTTTTAATTGGTCCGGAAGGTGATTTTTCTGAAAACGAAGTAAAGTTAGCTTTGCAGAATGGTTATCAGGCGGTAAGTTTAAGCGATTTTAGGTTGAGGACGGAAACAGCTGCGCTTATTTCTGTAATGAAGTTAAGTTTGATTTAAGCTTTTCGCTTGTAGTTCTTCACAGTGAATGCGGCTTCGTGTTGGGTATCTTTCTCCTGTTCGAAAATAATCTCACTATCCCAATTTTCTTCCTCGAATTCCGGAAAAAATGTTTCTGCTTCGTAGCTCTCATGTACGTGGGTAATGAACATTTCATCTATGACATTCGATTCCAAAGCCATTCGATAGATTTCCCCACCACCAATGATGAATACGGTTCGTAAAGTCTCTTCTTTAAAGTAAGCAAGGCAAGTATCTAACGAATGAAAAACCAAGCAATCTGGGGCTTCAAAGTCTTCGTTTCGAGTTAGAACAACGTTTAATCGATTTGGCAATGGACGGTATTTTTCAGGAATACTGTCATAATTTTTTCTTCCCATCACCACAATTTGACCTTGTGTTGTGTCTTTAAAGAACTTCATGTCTTTTGGCAGGTGCCACATCAAATCATTATTCTTACCAATTCCTCTTTCGGAATCCATGGCAACTATTAGTGCGGTCCTCATTAGATGGCAACTGCTGCTTTAATGTGCGGATGTGGGTCGTAATTACACAATTCAAAATCATCGTAAGTGAAATCAAATAAATTTTTCACTTCAGGATTTATTTTCATCGTTGGTAAGGTCCTGAATTCACGCGTCAATTGCAATTGAGCTTGTTCGATGTGATTTGAATACAAGTGGGCATCTCCTAGCGTATGAACAAAATCTCCTGCTTCTAAACCGCAAACTTGAGCCATCATCATGGTAAGCAAGGCGTAAGAAGCGATATTAAATGGAACGCCTAAAAATGTATCGGCGCTGCGTTGGTACAATTGACAACTTAATTTTCCGTCAGCAACATAAAATTGAAAAAATGCATGACAAGGTGGCAAAGCCATTTTATCGATTTCACCTACATTCCATGCTGAAACAATGATTCTTCTCGAATCGGGATTATTTTTAATTTGATCAATCACTTGAGTAATTTGATCAATATGTCTTCCGTCTGCAGAAGGCCAAGATCGCCATTGTGATCCGTATACTGGACCCAAATTCCCGTTTTCATCCGCCCATTCATCCCAAATAGAAACATTGTTTTCCTTTAGGTATTGAATGTTCGTATCCCCTTTGAGAAACCACAACAACTCATGAATAATCGAGCGTAAGTGAAGTTTTTTCGTGGTTAAACAGGGAAATCCTTCTTGAAGGTTATAACGCATTTGAT
>CAIRMS010000064.1 GCA_903879765.1 uncultured Flavobacteriales bacterium | reverse complement strand
GATTCAGGACATTTTCGTCTGAAGCCGCGAAAGAGGTATCCACACCATGAACCGTGTTTTTTCTTACTTCCATTCGTTTATATTCATTTTTACACATATTACTAGCCACAGAGAATACCCAAGTCTTAAAAGAACGAGAAGTATCGAAAAGTTCGGGATGTTGAATGATTTTCGCAAATAAATCGTGGACAAAGTCCTCCGCCTTTTCTTCGTCTCGCCACATCATATTTCGAAAATAGCCCTTTAATTTCCCTGCGTAACGTTCGTACAACTCCGTAAAGGCAGACTGATTCCCTTCTCCCAATGCATGCATCAAGGACTCATCACTCCAATCAGATATCGCTTTACGAAAGATTTTCATCTAGTTGCCGGACTTTTTAATGGCTTTCTTACCTAAAAGGTAATCCATACTTTCTCGGATTTGAAGCAACAAAACTTCGTTTCCTTCTTGAATGTATTTCTGTTCCAAATATAGCAACAAGGGGATGTAATTCATGGCGAATTTACTCCGCTCCTCTCCTTCTGTCAAACCGTATTTATTGAGTTGTTCAAACCATAGGTTCTCTTGCCTGATCGGCAAATCCTCCGCGGGTTTATCCGTGTATTCAAAGGTGACACCGACTGGGAATAGTTTTTTTGAAAGTGGTTCCAAGTAAGACCTTGGAATCGTTACGGAAAGAAAAAGTTCCTTGTCGGCATTCAAGTAACAAAATTGACTTAAGTATCCGACGTCAATTTTTGTAGACTTCGGCAGGACATAACCTTTTCCCTCTAATGCTTGGCGGTATTGTGGACTTTGCAAGAAATCCAAAGAAATAACCTTCACATCTGAACGTAACTGGTGACTAAATTGATTGAAAAGAGCGCCGTAGGTATCCTCAAATCCATGGGTAATCAGTGTGGAGTTCATCGAGCAAGAAGTCAAGACATCACTGGTGTAGGATGCTACTTCCTTAGAAATCAAATCATTGACAGACATCAAAGAAAGTGCGTTTTGAGCACTCACCGTATCTCCGGTCATGTAAGTGAGCGAAACATATTGTTTTTGTACTTCAAGATTTTCTGGATTCATTTGATACGCTTTTTCAAGGGCCGGAGATCGATCCAAATTATAATTACCAGCTAAATAATACGCCAATTGATATTCCCAAGAATTGGGGGAAATGAGTTCGAGTTGCTTTACTTTGGCATCCATTTCAGATTGCTCTGCAGACAGCGGTGTGCGCTGAAATTTATTGGATTTAGCATTTTGTCGAACAAGGGAAAAAGCAGAAAAAACTTGCACTGTTTTGTCCGTCTCACGCAGGTCCTTTGTGTCGTCTTGCTCGGAAATCGCTCGTTCTTCCATTTTTTGATTCACGTTGAAATAACTGGAGTCTTGTTTCAAGAGTGAATTGGATTCGAAATTTGCATTGACCTCCAATTTCCCTTTGGACATGTTTGTCCCATTTTCCATGACACCCATTTGGTTGGTACTTTGAGGTGTATTCAGGGTTCCATTCGGCGGTTGACCAAAAGAAATAAAGGAAAAAAGACAGAGTAAACTAAATAAAATAGTTTGTTTCATCGGGATGATTTTTAGCTATTTACAACCAAGTTCTTCAAAGGTTCAAAAAAAGTCTCAATATTCCGTAGATTTGTTCGTTATATGCACATGAGATTATTCTTTTCTACCATTTTCGCTTGCTTACTCGTTCTATTCACCTTGAGCACAAGCTCGTGTGGAAAGCATGTCATTCTTTCCAAAAACAACCTGAGTTTCTCAAAGGATACGGTTGTATTTGATACCGTGTTTACTACGATTGGGTCAACAACACAGCAATTTAAAATTTACAACAAGGACTCCAAAACGATTCGTATCGATGAAATCGAATTAATGGGCGGAACGAATTCCAAATTTTCCATGAATGTCGATGGACTACAAGGAACACAAATCAAAGACCTCTATATTGAAGGAGGTGATAGTTTGTTTGTGTTTGTCGAAGTCACCTTGGATCCCAACGGAACGAATTTACCCTTGATCATTGAGGATTCCATTCGGTTTAAGTCCAACGAAAAAAACCAATACGTCAAACTTGCCGCTTGGGGACAAGATGCCTATTTCCACTACAAAGATTTAAACGAAGGAATTTGGCCAAACGATAAACCACATGTTGTTTATGGTTATGCTGCGATTGACTCTGCAAAAACATTAAACATTCAAGCTGGAACAAACATTTACATGCACAAAAACGCCATTTTGTATGTGTACAAGTCGACCTTAAACATTCAAGGAACGCTAGGCAATGAAGTGGTCATTCAAGGGGATCGCCTGGAGCAAGATTACAAAGATGTGACCGGACAATTCTACGGCATTTACTTTCAACAAGCGCGCCCGTGTACCATCGATTACGCCATTATCAAAAATGGAACATCTGGTGTGCACTTATATGATGAAGATCCAACGAATAGTGATTATACACTCACGATGACCAACACGATCATCAAAAATCAAGCGCGCTATGGTGTCTTCATTTTTGCTGGAGCGAAAGTGAAAGCTGAAAATTGCATCGTAGCAAAAAATGGCACACACGCCTTGTTTGTCCTTCAAGGAGGGGATTTCAATTTCAATCATTGTGACTTGCTCGGATTCGGAAGTTCAACGAATCCAGCTGTGGGAATCAGTAATTATTACACGGACTACACTGCAGGACAAACCAACGTCTCTTCTATTGACGAAGGAAAACTGTACAATTGTGTCGTTACTGGAAATCTGACAACCGAATTCGCCATGGATACGATTCAGATGTCCGGAGTCGTGCTCAATTTCGACTTTAAACATACACTAATTCGTTCTGAGCAAGTCTACACGGACTCCTTTTACGATGCGAGTGTCCTTTGGAATGGCATAGCTGCATTTACAAATCCAACAGAGTTTGACTTTAGCTTTGGAGTAAATTCCGATTTACAAGGATCCGGCGTGAACACAAGTGTGGTTACAGATATTCTCGGTAATCCTCGAAACAATCCACCAGATATTGGTGCGATTGAGGTGAATTAACGAAAAACAAGTACAAAAAAAATGCGGGTCAAGATTGACCCGCATTTTTTATTTCGTAGAATTGGACTTATGCGTTAGCAATCATGTTATCCAACACTTCCATTACACTTTTCACTGCTTCCGCTGACTCTACTAAAAGTGCGCGTTCTGCGTCGTTTAATTGCAATTCGATGATTTTCTCGATTCCGTTTTTACCAAGTACCACTGGCACACCTAGGTAGATATCGTTCATTCCATACTCACCTTGTAACCAAGCACAAACTGGGAAGATACGTTTTTGATCGCGTACAATTGCTTCCACCATTTGAGCGGCAGCAGCTCCTGGAGCGTACCAAGCTGAAGTACCTAATAATTTCACGATTTCACCACCACCGAATTTCGTGCGTTCGATGATTTCGTTCAATTTAGATTCTTCGATTAATTCTGTTACTGGAATTCCACCTACAGTCGTGTAACGAGGAAGTGGCACCATGGTGTCTCCATGACCACCCATCAATACTGCTTGAATATCTTTCGGGGAAACATTTAACTCCGTTGCTAAAAATGCACGGTAACGAGCTGTATCAAGTACACCTGCCATTCCGAATACTTTACTTGGATCCGTTTTTGCATTCAAATACGCACAGTATGTCATCACATCTAATGGATTAGAAACAACAACGATGATTGCATTTGGCGAATACTTCACGATGTTCTCAGTCACGGTCTTAACAATACCAGCATTGGTAGCGATAAGGTCGTCACGAGACATTCCTGGTTTTCTTGGCAAACCTGAAGTAATCACAACTACATCAGAATCCGCTGTTTTAGCGTAATCATTTGTGGATCCAATCGTACGTGAATCGTACAAATTAATAGGAGATGTTTGCCAAATATCAAGCGCTTTACCTTCGGCAAAACCCTCTTTAATATCCAATAAAACAATTTCGTTAGCGATTTCTCTTTGTGCCAACACATCTGCACAGGTTGCACCTACATTACCTGCACCTACTACGGTTACTTTCATTTGATCTTTGTATTAGTTCGTACTTGCTTAATAGCGACACGAATTTAGTGAATTTGAGGAAAATTTAGTTTTTTTGGACGTATTTTTCCATTTTATTTATTCTACGAGGCAACCGACGTATCTTAGCGACGTTTTAAACTTGTTGAAAATTGGAGAATCAGAATCATTTAAAAGAAATTGTGGAGGGATGCATCCGTGGCGAACGACGTTCGCAGGAGGCGTTATTTAAGCAATTTTACGGAAAAATGATGGTGGTTTGTTTGCGGTACATGTCTGATCGCGACACAGCACAAGAGATTCTTCAAGAGGCATTTTTAAAGGTCTTTGACAAATTGGAGGTTTTTGATTTTAAAGGTTCATTAGAGGGATGGATTCGTCGCATTGTAGCAAATACAGCGATCGACGCCCTTCGAAAAGCCAAACGAAATCCATTTTTGAGTGATCAAGACACTGACTTTAAACAAGCGGCTCGTGATGAACTTGTGGAGCGAGAAGAATTAGATGTGATTGATTTAAAGGCTGAAATAGCCATGGAAGCAATTGCGAAACTTTCTCCAGCTTACCGAACTGTTTTTAACTTGTTTGTTTTGGAAGATCACACACACAAAGAAATCGCTGAACTTTTAGGTATCAGTGAAGGAACTTCAAAGTCCAATTTGGCGAAGGCAAAAATGAACCTTCAACGTATATTAAATGAAAAATTTGTAAACATCGACAAATGAAAGATGGTTTAGAAAATAGCTTTAAAGAGGCCTTGAATCAGTTCGAGCTTCCTTACGATGCGCAAGCATGGGAATCCTTGAATAAAAAATTGAGCCCTAAAAAATGGTATCAGGCAACACAAATCAAATGGACCGCTGCCTTGGTTGTTGCAATTGGAATTGCGGCGTATTTTACCCTGCCAACTTCTTCTACCCGCGCGTTCAAAGAAACGAAAGAAAAAACAAGAACAAAGGAAACGAATTCCCCAACTACTGTTGCGCCTAATCAAGGTGAAACATCTCCTTCTACTCACCAACGTTTAGTTGACATTGAAACGAATCCAAAAGGAATAGATCCATTGACGAGTCCAGGATTTATACCACCAGTTGTCATTACGGAACTTATTCCTCATTCGATTCCACGCATTTTAGATCAAATGGAAGTGCTAGGATTAACAGACCAAGCAATTGATGATGTAGATATAGAACCAACACCTTCCTATAATGGACGAGTAGTTATCATCGATTTCAAAAACAGGTGTCAAGGTGAAACGTTGCAGGTGGAAGCGGATCAACGCCATGAACGAATGATTAGTTATGCTGGAAAAGAACTGCATTTTTCTTACAACGAAGCCATTTCATTGAAATTAACGGAACCAGGAAAGGTAACGTTAACAGCTAATACTGGTCCTTACGGTCAGTTTGAAGAATTTGGAAGTTTTAACGTCAGCGCAACTCCAACTTTAAACATCAATTCTGATCGCACGTTAAATTACGAGGATGGTTTACCAAAAAATGAGCATTCAAGCAGAGTCGAGCGAAGGTTTTATCTCGTGGCATTCAACGAATGTTTTGAATACGAATTCAGGCAAAAATGTTGAATTACTCGCATTCGATAAAGGTTATGCCATCGTTGAAGTACAAGCAACTGGAAGTAACGGTTGCGTCGCGAAAGAAAAAGAAATGATTCAGATTCCATCTGACTACAATCTTCTAGCAGTGAATGCATTTAATCCGCAATCGCAGGATAGTAGAAACAACACGTTTATGCCTTTTGCATTAACCATTCGTCAAACGCCATTCAGGTTGATTGTTTTAGATCCAGATAATGGTGGACTTGTCTACGAAACAACGGACGCCAATAATGCTTGGGACGGAATTGATCGCAGAGACGGCAAATTAGTTCCAGGAAATAAGGCTTACATTTGGAAGGTTGTGATTCAACATCCTGTCCAAGGTGAGAAAGGTGAATACCGCGGGACAATTGTTCGAATGTAAAAAAAACGTTTAAGTTCGTTTAGAGGGAGAAAATTCCCGTGGATTATCGTTATTTTTGCAAGTAACGATGCGAACAAATTATCCAAATCTTCAGGCTGTTTTAACTTCTTGTGTCGGGAATGAATTAACAAACTTCATCCCTGTCAGACTATGAGTATTATCCAACTTCTTCCAGAACACATTGCCAATCAGATTGCGGCGGGTGAAGTGATTCAACGTCCAGCTTCTGTTGTTAAAGAACTCATGGAAAACTCCATCGATGCAGGAGCACAATTCGTTCAGCTGCATATAAAGGATGCGGGTAAAACCTTGATTCAAGTTGTCGACGACGGAGATGGAATGACACCGGAAGATGCTGTCAAATGCTTTCAGCGACACGCTACAAGTAAATTGAAAACAGCAGACGATTTATTTCGCCTACAAACCAAAGGATTTCGCGGGGAAGCGTTAGCATCTATTGCCTCCATCGCTCATGTGAGCCTTCGAACTAAAAAAGAAGGCGCTGACACAGGCACACGCATAGAAGTGGAAGGAAATACGATTAAAACTAACGAGCAAATTGTCTGTTCGAAAGGAACTGTTTTCGAGGTGAAAAACCTTTTTTACAATGTTCCAGCTAGAAGAAATTTTTTAAAATCTGAAAGCATAGAATTCGGACACATCCGCGATGAATTTGAGCGTGTTGCATTGGCTCACCCTGATATTAAATTCAGTTTACATCACAATAGTCAAGAAATCTACCAACTTCAAGCTGGAGTATTGCGCATGCGTGTGGCGAGTATTTTTGGTCGAAATAGTAACGAAAGACTTGTTCCAATTGAGGAGCAAACAAATATCGTATCCATTAAAGGTTACCTTGGAAAACCAGATGCCGCCAAAAAGACCAGAGGAGAGCAATTTTTCTTTGTGAACAACCGCTATTTTAAAGACTCCTATTTTCACCATGCCATTGTGAAGGCGTTTGACGGCATGATTAGTGAAAAACATTATCCAAGTTATTGCATCTATTTGGATGTCGATCCTGCAAAGATTGATGTCAATATACATCCAACTAAAACAGAAATCAAATTCGAAGAAGATCGCTTTATTTACTCCATTCTTTTGAGTAGTGTCCGTCAAGCGCTTGGCAAACACAATATTTTCCCGACGCTTGATTTTGAAACTGAAACAAGCTTTGATGTTCCTAGTTCTTTTCGAAAAACAGATCCGGTGGAACCACAAATCATGGTAGACCCGAGTTTTAATCCTTTTCAGACTCAAAAATCTTCTGGCGGTTCAACAGGAAATGGATTTTCGACAGCACTCAAAAACGAAGGTTTTGGACAAGCAATGCCAAGTCCAGCTGACTGGGAACAATTTTATCAAATAGAAGAAGAAACATCTGGTCAAGGTGTTATTTCTACGCAAACAATCGGATTTCAAGAAGAACAACAAGTTGGGAATTACATGATTCATGACCGTTATGTTTTTTCACCAACAAAATCAGGACTTTTAGTGATTGATGTGAAACGCGCAAAATGGCGCATTTTATATACGGAATTAATCGGAAAATTCATTCATCAAGCTTTAGAAAGCCAACAAATGCTCTTCCCTATCGAAAAAGAGCTTACTAGGACAGAAATGGATTTATGGTCAAGCCATGAAAAACTTCTAAAACAACTGGGATTCCAATGTGAATGTCAACAAGAAACACTTTTGATTCATGGGGCTCCAGTCGTCCTTCCTGAAAACAGTATTGACGCGTGTATTAATTCATTGCTAGCGGATTTACAGGATCGTGACATCGACCAAGGAGATGTAGCACACCATTTAGTTCGTCGCTTAACGCAAAATGCGTCCAAAGATGCCGTAATACGTAGACCTGAAGAGGCCCAAGTGCTTATTGAAACACTTTTTCAATGTGAAGAACATACATTGGCTCCAAACGGTAAAAAAATCATGCATACGTTATTATTAACAGACATTGCCTCAAACTTTTAACCATGTTTAATCAACTACCACAAGTTACCAAGAACATTATTTTATTGAATATCATGTTCTTTTTAGCCACATTCGTTTTACAAACGCAAGGAATAGATTTAACTGCTTCCCTTGGTGCACATGTTGTGAATACACCGTTATTTAAACCATATCAACTTGTTACACATTTCTTTATGCACGGTGGATTTTTCCACATTCTTTTCAATATGTACCTTTTCGCGATTTTAGGTGCGTATTTAGAGCATATTTGGGGACCAAAACGATTTTTCATCTTTTATATCGCCACTGCTTTTGGAGCTTTTGCATTGTATAACATCATGGGCGTTTATGACGTGATGCAATTCAAAGCAATGATCATTGAACAAGGATTTAGTATTAGCGAAATTAATCAACTCATTATCAATAATGATCGAGACGGATTACTTGCAACAAATAGTTCCGCCGTCGTTGCCTATGCTCAGGAGTCCTTTACGCCTATGGTGGGAGCATCCGGAGCAATTTTCGGTGTGATGGCGGCATTTGCTATTCTATTCCCAAACACGGAATTCAGGTTATACTTTGCCATTCCCGTAAAAGCGAAATACTTTGTCGCTGCGTATTTTTTAATTGAAGTTTACCTTTCTTTTCAAAACAATGCGAACGACAGCACCGCACATTTAGCACATGTCGGAGGAGCAATTGTGGGAGCAATTATTGTCTTATTTTGGAGAAGGGCAGACCGAACTAATTTTTGGTAAATGCAGGGAAGAAATTTCATAGATGAACTTAAACATCAGTTGCGTGCAGGAACAATGACCAATCGTTTGATCATTGTCAATGTATGTGTGTTTTTGGGGATTTTACTTCTTAAAAAGAGTTTGCTTCTTTTTAACATTGATCCACTTATGAGCGATGCGTGGATTCACCATTTATTGGATTTGAATAGTGCTTTCCCAGCGTTCATTCGTGCTCCATGGGGATTGGTAACAAGTATTTTTACACATGAACAATTTGGACACCTCCTGTTCAACATGTTATTTCTCTATTTTTCAGGTCGTTTCTTCGAGCAATATTTCAGCAGGAAAAAACTTTGGCTTACCTATTTATTTGGTGGGATTGCCGGTGGGATTTTAGAGATTTTAGCGAATAATCTTTTTCCCGCATTGCAAGGAACGAATGTGGTGATTCTCGGAGCCTCTGGTTCCATAATGGCAATTTTTACTGCACTCGCCTTTTATCAACCAAATCTTCAAGTCAGTTTGTTTGGGGTCTTCCCTATTCGCATTTACTTTTTAGCCTTGTTTTTCCTATTCAAAGATTTAATCAATCTTGGCACGGATGATCAAATCGCCCATTTTGCTCACCTAGGAGGCGCACTATTTGGCTTATTATCCATTCAGAATCTTCATTCTTCTAAAAACATTTTAACTAAGTTAGATGGATTTTTCTCGCGTTTCACTTCGATTTTTACACGTGAGAAAAAAGTAAAAACGACACGCACAAGATTTAAGACAGACGAAGAGTTTAACAGCGAAAAACGTCAAAAACAAGTGAAAATGGATCAAATTCTTGATAAAATATCGAAATCGGGCTATGATTCATTATCGAAGGCTGAAAAAGACTTTTTGTTTAATCAAAGTAAAAATGGTTAAGATGTTGAAACGCGTTTTCCGCCTCTCCTCCATTTTTAAGCTGATAAGCTTAATCAGTTTTGGCGCCATGTTTCTGTGTTATTTAGCGCCATTTTTTCATCCGGAAACCATCGGGATCCTTCCATTTTTCGGACTATTGTACCCTGTACTTCTCGGGATTAATTTAGCCTTATTACTCATCTGGTCACTTGTCAAATCAAAGTGGGCAATATACACACTAGTGGTTCTCGTTCTCGGTGGAAAAATGCACTTCAGAAGCTTGGCGTTTTCATCGAATCAAGAAGCTGATACAGCTGGAATGAAAATACTTACTTACAATGTTCGCTTATTCGACCTTTTCAACCCTTCGTTTTCGACATCCATTGAACACCGTAACAACATCTTTGCCTACATTCGAAAGACGAATCCTGATGTTTTATGTTTACAAGAATATTACCGTCAAGATAAACCAACAAACTTTGAAGTTATTGATTCGTTGTTTGCCATAATGGGTAATCGGAATTACCATGAGCGCAGTGCACACAAACACAGCACACGTCAAAATTATGGCATCGCGATGTTTTCTAAATATCCCATTATTTCCAAAGGTGATGTCATGTTCGAATCACAGGGAAGTGGAGATTTCAACTATTGTATCTATGCGGATATTATCAAAAATCAAGATACATTCCGTGTATACAATGTCCATTTACAATCCATTCGCCTAAATACAGATCCAAACATTGAAGCCCCTACGGATGAAGAAACGATGGCTAGCGAACGCATCATTCGAAACGTTTATGCTAAATTACGTTTGGCTTATTTGAAACGAGCGGAACAAGCTCGTCGCGTGGTAGAACACATTAAGACATCTCCTTATCCTGTGATTGTTTGTGGTGACTTTAATGACACACCGATGTCGTACACCTATAATCAGTTCAATCGCTTCTTAAAAGATGCTTTTCGTCACACCAGTAATGGAATTGGATCAACCTATATTGGAAGATTGCCAGCAGGTAGAATCGATTATATGTTTTTTGATCCTCGCTTAACAACCAGTGGATTTAACATTCAAAAAGAAGAATTGAGTGATCACCGTGCACTTGTGTGTACTTTTTCCCGTGAAAAATGATGCTAATTGTCGATTGTGGCAGTTCAAAAACCCCACAGATTATTTCCGCTTTTGAAGAGTATTGTGACACCAAATGTGTTGGTTTTCATGATTTAACAGAAGAAATGGCCATAGAATCCATTGGACTCGTTTTTTCAGGTGCGCCTTTATTAATTACAGATATTGATATGTCCAAGTATTTGGAACGTGTTAGTTGGTTGAAATCCTATCCGAAACCAGTATTGGGCATTTGTTTTGGTCATCAATTAATTGGATTACTTTACGGAGCATTTGGATCAAAAATGCGCGAGGACCGAGATTGGCAGGAAATTGAAATCATCGAAGAATCTCCTTTATTCAATAGACTTCCCGATTGTTTTGAAATGATGGAAGATCACTGTGAACACATCACGATTCCACCGGAATTCAAGTTAATGGCTGCGTCAGACGCTTGCATTAATGAGTGTATGCAGCACGAGACCAAAAATATTTATGGTGTTCAATTTCATCCGGAAGTTTCTGGAAACTATGGGAATATACTACTTGAAAACTTCTATTTTATTTGTGAGAAATAGCATTATTTCCCTGCGATAGCGAAGAGTTTTTCTT
>CAIRMS010000063.1 GCA_903879765.1 uncultured Flavobacteriales bacterium | reverse complement strand
ATAACGTATTCTTATTTGACACTTTAAGCGATTTTCGGCGTCAAACACCTCCGAACGAATGATCCAATTCAAGCTGCTGGCTTCTAATTTTAACGCAATTCGATTCAATCCTGGATGTTCATCCGTTTGACCCGAATAAACGGAATTTGTTTCGGTATTAATGCCAATCACGAAACTCGGTCCAGGTCTACCTCCAATGTGTAATCCTTTGCGTTGGCCAACGGTGTAATAATGCGCACCTTGATGTGTTGTTACTTTTTGTCCGTCGGATTCCTGGTACTCAAAGGGTGCCGCTAATTGTTCGATATGTTCCTCATCCCTTGGAATGTTTGCATACGCGAGAAATTGTGGCATGTCCATCGGGATCTCTATCACGTTTCCTTGTTTCGGTGCTAACTGTTGTTGTAAAAAGGTAGGAAGGGCAATTTTACCCACAAAACATAGTCCTTGCGAATCCTTTTTGGTTGCCGTAACTAAATCATGTTTCAGTGCGATTTCACGTACTTCTGATTTCTCTAAAGCGCCAATAGGGAAGAGTGCCTTTGAAAGTTGCTTCTGACTGATCTGACACAGAAAATACGATTGGTCTTTGTTTTTATCGGTTCCAGCAAGTAAACTAAACGTTCCATCTGAATTTTCTTGTTTTTGACAATAGTGTCCGGTTGCTACGTAATCTGCTCCTAATTCCATCGCTGCCTTTAGAAATACATCGAATTTGATTTCTCTGTTACAAAGGACATCTGGATTCGGTGTTCTTCCACGCTCGTATTCCATGAACATGTAATCGACAATGCGACTTTTGTAAGCTTCGCTTAAATCGATGACTTGAAAGGGAATACCAAGTTGCTGGGCGATTAATAGGGCGTCGTTGGAATCGTCGATCCACGGACATTCATCTGAAAGTGTCACGGATTCATCATGCCAATTACGCATGAACATTCCAATGACCTCGTAACCTTGTTCTTGTAACAACAAAGCACTTACACTGGAATCAACTCCACCAGAAAGTCCAACAACCACTCGTTTCATAGGACAAAGTTACGCAAAGCGGAGCTGAGAAATAGGTAATTTGGGGATAATTTGAAAAGAAATACGTTTTCTATTTTTGGACTTCACAAATTTTAGAAATACAGTTCATTCCGTCAATTGCAGCAGATACAATTCCACCGGCGTAACCTGCGCCTTCTGCACATGGGTATAAGTTGGTTACTTCCGGATGTTGCCATGTCTCTGGATCTCTAGGGATCAATACTGGTGATGAAGTACGGGATTCAGGTGCGTGAATAACGGCGTCATTAGTGACGAATCCTGGCATTTTTTTATCAAAGTCAATAAATGCTTGTCTGAGACGATTCAATACAAATGGCGGGAAAATATCATCCATTTCTACGCTTACTATTCCCGGTTGGTAAGAACTTCTTGGAAAGTCAGTGGATTTTTTCTTTTGAACAAAATCCTTTAAACATTGCGCTGGAACTTTTTGTGTCCTTCCAGCGGCATCCCAACTTGCTTTTTCAATGGATTGTTGAAATTCCAAACACACAAAGGGATGCTCTGGGTTGGGAAAATCTGTTGGATCGATGCTCACCACAATTCCCGAATTCGAATAGGGATTATTGCGTTTGGATGGTGACCAACCATTCGTAACTACTTCTTGTTCATCGGTTGCACAGGGGGCGATAATTCCACCTGGACACATGCAAAATGAGTAAACACCTCGTCCGTCAACCTGCGTCACTAACGAGTAGGAGGAAGGAGGAAGGAATTCGTCGTTTAATCTTCCGTGGTATTGCAATTTGTCGATAAACGCTTGTGTGTGTTCCACACGAACGCCTAACGCAAAAGGTTTGGCTTTGACTACAATGTTTCGTTTGTGCAACAAGTGAAAAATGTCCCTTGCGGAATGACCTGTGGCTAAAATCACGTTCGAAACACGTACTTTTTGCTGTCCATTCAATTCAATTTCAAAGATGCGTCCATTTTCAACGAG
The DNA here is from genome assembly GCA_903879765.1 of uncultured Flavobacteriales bacterium. GTDB lineage: Bacteria > Bacteroidota > Bacteroidia > Flavobacteriales_D > Crocinitomicaceae > UBA952. The sequence goes on along the minus strand of CAIRMS010000063.1, from coordinate 9,912 downwards.
TACATCTGTTAACTTGTGTTCAAAATGAATTTCGCCTCCACAAGCGATAATTTGTTCGCGAATCGCTACAATCAACTGTGGAAGTTTATTCGTGCCAATATGCGGGTGTGCATCCACTAAAATATCTTCTGTTGCGCCAAACTGAACGAGTAACTGCATAACTTTTTGCACATCTCCACGTTTTTTGGAACGTGTATAGAGCTTGCCGTCCGAATACGTTCCGGCGCCACCTTCTCCAAAACAATAATTCGATTCTGGATTTAATATCGACGATTTGGTTAGTTGTGCTAAATCACGACGGCGGTTTCGAACATCCTTTCCACGTTCAAAAAGCACGGGTTTTTTATTGTTCAAGATGGCTTCTAATGCAGCGAATAGTCCTGCGGGACCAGCGCCAATGATATGAATTTCTTCTGCGTCTTTGACCAATGTGAATCGATAAGATTCGAATCGTGGACTTGCCTCCTCGTCCACCCACGTCTCAAACGATGCATTGACTTTAATGTGTCTATTTCGCGCATCAATGCTGCGCTTCCGCCAGCGATACGTCAAATTTTGTATGGGAGAAATTCCAAGTTCTTGACGAATGCGATTTTCTAGATATGAATCGTCTTTGGCTTCTTCAGGTGTACAGGAAAAATTTAGTTCGTTCATTATCCTTCGAATATGATGGAAAAACACCATCCACGGTTGTATAAACGATCAATTGGATTCGCCACGGTAGTAAAATCTTGAATAAAACTACTTTTAAATCCTTGTGAATATTTTAATTCCATGCCAAATTTAAAGTATGGGGCGAAAAATTCAATGCCAGCACCAATTTGTCCTTGCCAATCGTTGCGTTTAATTTTGATAAAAGGATCGTAAAAATTTTGTGATGCATCTTCTTGAGATTGCAAGTCCATGGAATATTGCATCCCAATTAACGAATAGGCAGTGAAATTATTATAGCGACGCGTTCGAAATTGCAACATCATGGGGAAATCTAAATTCGTCGAGTTAATGCGTTGTTGTCCAATTCCTTTCGGGAAATTAAAGGTATCGATGCTCGTGTAATTTAACACGCGTTCTTGAAAGGAAAGGGTAGGTATGAAACGAAAACGAATGGTTGGTGTACCTAATTTTATCGTAGTCAAGATACCTAATTGTCCACCCGGTTGCGCATCGTTCGAAATCGATGTAATTCCATACTGTTCGTAAGCATTCACCTTTGGATACACATTAAAATCCGAAGAATTGACACCTAGCATGAATCCAAAATGAAGTAATCGCTTGTCAAAATTCTTGTACAACTGTTGCTTCGCTTTTTGAGAAAAACCAATGCTTGTAAGGAGTACAAAAAGAATAAGAATGCGCTTCATGTAGAATATAACGTCAACTAGTGGACTTTGTTGCTTTAATTTTTAGTTCCGATGTAGATACTTGAAATCCCTCCGGTCAATGGAATAATTTTAACAGAGGTGTAGCCAACTTTTTCCATGACCGCTTGCATTTCTTTTCCTTCTGGAAAAGCAGCAACACTTTCTGGTAAATAAGCGTAAGCTCGTTCGTCCTTCGAAATGCGTTTTCCAAAGAATGGAATAAAATACTTCGAATAGAAATTGAACAATTGCTTGATGGGAAACATTTTCGGTTTAGAAAACTCCAGAATCACGGCTCTTCCACCTGGACGTAATACGCGAAGCATTTCACCAAGTCCTTTCTCTAGGTTTTCGAAGTTGCGAACCCCAAATCCAACAGTGAGTCCATCAAATTCACCATCCGCGAAGGGTAAATTTTCAGAATCACCTAATTGCATGGAGATGATATGGTCGTGCTTACGCTTGATCATCTTTTTCTTTCCGACTTCCAACATTCCGGAGGAAATGTCTAATCCAATGATGTGTTCAGGATTTAGTTTCAAGCAAGCGATGGCAAAATCTCCCGTACCTGTAGCGATGTCTAATAATTTCTTTGGCTGAATGGATTTCAGTTCCTTTACCGCTCTTTTTCTCCAAATGTGGTCAATACCAAGGGAAAGAAAGTGATTTAAAAAATCGTAGTTCGCCGAAATATTATTGAACATTTGAGCAACTTCCTCTTTTTTCGATTTGTCGGTATTGTAGGGTTTAACCACCTTAGGTTCCATGTTTATAAGAGTTTATTTACTTCGTTCAATAGCTGTTCTTTTTCAATGCTAACTACACCCGGATGTTCACAAACCAATCCACCAGCGATGTTGGAAATAGCGGCGATTTCATCGGCTGAAGCTCCTGCAACAAGGCAAAGTGTGGCAACGGCAATAACCGTATCACCAGCGCCGGAAACATCAGCAATATTGCGCAAATGTGCAGGAATAAAATATGGTGTCCCTTCCGATTGAATAAACACACCGTGTTCAGAAAGGGTGATGAATGAAATTTCATTTTCCAGTCTTTCTTCCAATTGAGTAACTGCCTTTAGAAAAGATGCTTTGTCATGTTTGAAATCAAATTCTACTTTTAATCCTTCTTTCAATTCCTTCAAATTCGGCTTAAACAAGGTGCATCCTCGGTAAGAAAAGAATTGGTCTTTTTTCGGGTCAACAGTCGTGGGTATGTTGTGGGATTTTGCCAAGATCAACACGGAAGAAATTAAGTGAGGGGTTAACACACCTTTGTTATAGTCTTCAAAAATGATCCCATCGATTCCTTGCTCCACGATACGCTCAATTTTTTGATAGAGCTGTGTTTCTTCTTCTTTCGAAATCAAGGACGTATCCTCCGAATCGATGCGCAACAGTTGTTGATTATTTGATAAAACGCGCGTTTTAACCGTTGTAATCCTGTTGGTAGAGGCGTAAATGCCGTCCGTGGAGATGTTCGCTTCCTGAAACAAATGAAGTAATCGTTCGCCTTCTGAATCTGCTCCAATGACGCTACAGATAATTGGACTCGCTCCCAGGGCAGCTAAATTCAAGGCGACATTTCCTGCTCCACCGATGCGTTCGTCTTTTTTCATCAGGTCGACAACGGGAACAGGTGCCTCCGGACTCATGCGATTGACAGTCCCCATGAGATAGGCGTCCACCATCACATCACCGATGACTAAGATCCGTTTGCTGGAGAATGAATGAAATAAATCCGTGTAACCCACTAGTTCAGTTTTGCCAAAGCTTCTTTCATGCGAGAAAGCGCTTTTGTTAATGTTTCTTCGGATGCAGCGTAGGAAATTCTGAAGCAATTCGGAGCACCGAAGGATTCACCACCAACCAAGGCAACAAGTCCTTCCTCTAATAAGTACAGACAAAGTTCGTCAGCGTTATGAATGGTTTTATCGCCATATTTCTTTCCGAAGTACGACGAACAATCTGGGAAGACGTAAAATGCACCACCAGGTTGATTGGAAATCAATCCTGGAATTTCCGCAAGTCCTTTCAAGACCAACTCGCGACGGCTTTTAAATGCAGCAATCATGTCTTTTAGCACAGAAGGATCAGCTTTCATAGCCGCAATCGCTGCGCGTTGGGTAATGGAACAAGTTGCAGAGGTAAACTGTCCTTGAACTTTGTCGCAAGCTGCAGCAATTTCTTTCGGAGCACCAATGTATCCCAAACGCCAGCCTGTCATGGCCCATGCTTTGGAAACACCATTGACAGTCACCACTTGGTTATAGATTTCTGGAAATTGAGCCAAGGACTCATGTTTTCCGATGAAGTTGATGTGTTCGTAGATTTCGTCACTCATCGCAATGATGTGTGGGTATTTTTTAAGGACGTTTGCGATGTCCTGTAATTCTTCTTTCGTGTAAACGGATCCCGTTGGATTACATGGTGTCGAGAACATGAACAACTTCGTCTTTTGTGTAATCGCTGCTTCCAAATCTGCTCCGGAAATTTTAAAGTCTTTTTCAATTCCAGCGTTGATTACGACAGGAACGCCTTCTGCAACTTTCACGATTTCCAAATAGGAAACCCAATACGGTGCAGGAATGATGACTTCGTCTCCAGGATTAATCAAACTCAACACGACATTCGCGATTGATTGCTTCGCTCCGGTAGAAACGACGATTTGACTTTTATCATACATCAAGTTGTTATCACGACGGAATTTCTCTGAAATACTTTCACGTAAATCATCGTATCCAGGAACAGGTGTATACATCGTGTAATTTTGTTCCATTGCTTCAACAGCAGCATCCTTAATGAATTGTGGCGTATGAAAGTCAGGCTCTCCAAGGGACAATGAAATAACATCGAGTCCTTGCGCTTTTAATTCTCTGCTTTTTCTTGACATGGCAATGGTTGCAGACTCTTCCATTGCTAATAATCGTTCGGATAACTGAATCATGGATTTTATTTGTTGACAAAGGTAGTTATTTTCACAAAGTGAGATTTTAAGAAAGTTAAATTATTCAGCGAAAGTTGCTTCATGAGATTTTCGGCGAAACGTGTATCTTTGTTCCATGCGTATTGATATCCTAACCGTCCTCCCTCAATTATTAGAAAGTCCTTTTGCTGCTTCGATTATGAAGCGTGCTCAGGATAAAGGTCACGTAGAAATTCATGTCCACAACATACGTGATTACTCCACAGATAAACACAAGAATGTAGACGATTACCAATACGGAGGAGGAGCAGGAATGGTGATGAGCATCGAACCAATTGCTGCCTTGATTGAGAAATTGACTTCCGAACGCACCTATGATGACATCATCTACATGACGCCTGATGGAAAAGTATTGGATCAAAACGATTGCAATCAAATGTCTTTGTGTGAGAACATCATGATTCTATGCGGACATTACAAAGGTGTGGACGATCGCATACGTCAACATTACATCACGAAAGAAATTTCCATTGGTTCTTATGTGCTTTCGGGTGGAGAATTAGCCGCAGCGGTTGTCGTGGATGCTGTTGTTCGACTCATTCCAGGTGTACTGAACGATGAAACGTCTGCTTTAACGGACAGTTTTCAGGATAATTTACTTTCTCCACCGGTGTACACGCGTCCACCTGAATTTAATGGATGGAAAGTGCCGGATGTGTTGCTTTCAGGAAATCAAAAAGAAATTGATCGCTGGCGAGAGGAACAAGCGTACCAAAGGACCAAAGAACGTAGACCAGATTTGTTAGATGAATAACTAAACAAGGCTTTAATGAAATTATTTTACTTATTTTCGATTTTAATTGTCTCTGCCCATTCCCTTTTTTCCCAATCCAACTGGACAGGAAACACTTCTCCAACGTATTCAGAATTAATTGATCACCTTCAAAAACTGGACAAAACACACAAGGAACTTTCTCTGTACAACATGGGTCCTTCGGATTACGGCTTACCGATATACTTGTTTGTTATTAATGGGGGAAAAGATTCTACTCGAACTTTCTCGAAGGCACAAACTGGAACAACGATACTCATTAACAATGCGATTCATCCCGGGGAGCCAGATGGAATCAATGCTTGTTTGATTTGGTTGGACCAATGGATTGTCCAAGGAAAACCACTAGAGACGAAAGATGGGAACAATCTTCCGTTAATCGCTTTTATTCCTGCGTATAACGTTGGTGGAATGATGAACCGTTCTTCGACGAGTCGTGCTAATCAAAATGGTCCAGAAGAATATGGTTTTCGTGGAAGCACACGCAATTTCGACCTGAACCGCGATTTCATCAAAATGGATTCGAAAAATGCGTTCACGTTTGCGAAAATCTTTCATTCCTTGGATCCAGATGTGTTTATTGATAACCATGTGTCCAACGGCGCGGATTACCAATACACCTTGACGTACATCGCTTCAATGAAAGAACGTATGTCTCCACACATGAAGGATCTGACTTACGAAAAATGCATTCCATACCTAGAGAAAAACGTTAAACAACATGGTTGGGACTTATTCCCCTACGTGGAATTGAAAGGAGAGACACCTGCGCAAGGAATCCATGCCTTCAATGATTTGCCGCGTTACGCAATGGGATACGCGTCCTTGTTTCATTCGATTAGTTTTACGGTGGAAACACATATGTTAAAACCATTTCCTCAACGTGTTCAAGCGACTTTGGCTTTTATGGAGGGAATCGTTTCGTATACAATGGAAAACGCACTAGAAATCGAAGCAAAGCGGAGCGCAGCTAAATTGTGGGCGAGAAACCTACATGAATATGCCTTCAATTATCAACTCACAGAGAAAGCGGATTCGATTTCATTCAAAGGCTACGAACATTCGTTTCCCTTGCATCCCATTACAGGATTAAAAGAATTGACCTACGACCGAACATTGCCGTATGAGCGCATGATTCCGTGGTTTAAAACCTATATCCCGAAGGATTCTGTTGCCGTTCCGGAATACTACGTCGTTGGTGGACAAGAACAAGAAGTCATTGATCGCTTGACTGCAAACCATGTCCTTTTTGAAACCTTGACAACAGCATCCATAGATACCTTGCATGTATTCTCTGTAAAATCCTATAAAAGTCCAGGACAACCTTATGAAGGACATTTTAAACTGTCTCAGATTGAAGTAGGAGAGGTGAAACAGTCAATTCAATTGAAACCTGGTGACATTCTTATACCAAGTCAGCAAGATGCTGCGCTGTTCATTCACGCATCGTTACAACCCCGTGCGGAGGATTCCTATTTAACATGGAATTTCTTTGATTCGTATTTACAGCAGAAAGAATATTTTTCGAATTATGTGTTCAAGGATCAAATAGCCGAAATCCTTGGGAAGGATAAAAAGTTATCGGATGAATACCAACTTCGTAAAGCGACCGATGAAAAGTTTCGAAATTCTGAATGGGATCAACTGTATTTCATCTACAGCCGCAGTCCGTATTTTGAGCAAACTTTTATGCGCTTGCCGATTTATCAGAAATTCTAATTTTAGTTAGAAGGACGGACAAGAAATGCTTCGGAAATCTTTCACTCTTTTCTTGCATTTCAAGTTGAAGCCCATGGAGATTTCATGCGATCCGCCTGATACACCACCAAGTTGTGATACAGTAAGGTCGTAGCTATACCCAATTCTGAATTTTTCTGTCGTTAATCCTAAACTCAAAATAAAAGCATCTCTATTTCGGTACCAAGCACCGATTGTAAATGCTTCATATTTCAAATAGGCACCGATGTTAAACTGTTGGAATCCATTCTGATATTGGTAGATAACATTTGGCATCAATGTAGTGCTACTTGAATAACGACCGCGCTGACCAAGTGGAATCGTTGCTCCCATGTGTCCAGTTAAGCGAACAGGTAATTTAGAATCACCTAAGATCATGGATTCATCCGGACGATTTAAATGGTGTGCTGCAAGGCCAAAGTAAAAGTTTTTCGAGAATCCAACCAAACCAGCTGATACATCAAAGAAACCGTGTGAGCCATTTCCTCTGGGAACATCGCCTGTTTGGTAAATGAATCCTCTTCTTGGATCAATCATGTCTCCAAAGGTCAATTTACTCCAATCTAAATATTTTTGAAAATACGCCGCTTGTGCGCCAAGCATAATGCGGAATTTACGATTGACTTTTAAATAATACGAATATGTTCCTGCAACCATCGAAGTTTGAATCGTTCCTTGTCCTTGTTGGTCATGCATTGCCATGATTCCAACTCCTCCAGAAACATTTTTTGCATAGGTATCATAAGCAGCAGCGTATGTCACGAAGTTTCCGCTTAATTGAGGCCATTGATTGCGGTAGTTCAATGCGATTCGTGGACATCCACTAGAACCAGCGAGCGCAGGATTCAAGTAAACGGGATTTGAATAAAACTGCGTAAATGTTGGGTCTTGAGCAGCGGATTGAAAACTGATGTACAAAAGACCAAGTAGTAGGAGGTTTTTTAGGGTCATAGTAGTTATAGGCTAATGTATCTGCGCGCTTTTTTACTCACAGATGAATGAATACGTAAGGTTAATTGATGCGTAAAGGTTTTATTGAGTGTACTAGCTAATGTGCCATAGCTTGACTGTCCGATTAAAGTGAAATTCTCTCCTACAAAACCGAGGGAAAGACTTCCTGTTGCTAAATGTCCATAAGACATTCCAAGTTGTGCTTTTCCTGCTTTAAATGTAAAGCCACCGAAAATTTGTTGTTGGAATTTCGTTTGTTGGTAAAGCGCATAGGGTGAAAAAATCATTTTCTCATTTCTCGAAGCATATTGTGTTCCTGCAATGAGGTTTAATGCTCTAGAAGCGCGCATTGTTCCACCATCGTTTGAATAGATGTTTTCATTGTGTTCAAAGATGTTACTTATTTGCGTGCTTAAAAACAGAATAGGAGTGTTGATGGTCAATCCAGCATCTAAATCACGGTACCAAAGCGTCTTGCCAATCGCAAGGTTCGGATCGAAATTAAATTGATTCACTTGTCCAATGTTTTGTTCAACGCTTGCGGAGTTCATCACTTTAGTTGCATCCAATTCGTGTGTCCCCATTTTAAATCTTACTGCTGGTTCAATCGATATTTTTCGAGACAAAGCAATTTTTGGAGAGAAAATAACAGCCACTTGACTTGTTTTTATCATTCCATCACCAAATAAATCATAATTGGCTTGCACACCAAAGCCTGATCGAATGTTTCTAGAATATCCATCGAGTGATAGTTGATTGCTTAATTTTAACTGTGATGGATCTTCTAGTGATCTCAAGGAACTAATTAACTGAAATCGAGTCTGTGAAGTTGTTCCAACGGAACTAAAGTTTAAGTCGAGATTACTTTGTCCAGAAACGGTATAATCATAATTTTGATTGTTGCTTAAGCCGATGTCCTTCGAGAGTAACTGATCGATTTTTCGAATGATATTGAGATTGTCCAAACTTAAATCACTTGAAATAGCTTCATGACCTTCCATCAATTCCACATTTTTGACATTCGTTCGATGCCTACCAATAAACATTGTTTTCAGTGGGTGAATCTTCATGAATTCCATTTTTTCAAATGTTAAGTCATTTAGTGTTGAATAAACTCCTGTCGTTTGAATTTTTGTTTCCGCTATAGAGCTTGATTCCTTGGCATCTCTTTGTTGGTTCTTTCTTTGTTGTCCAATGGAAATGGAAGAAATTTGACCAGTCTTATTCCGTGTCGTTTCAATAGGAGAAGAAACAGGAGTGGAGTTGTATAGTCCTTCAACAGGTGAAGAAGACTGATCATCATTCGTTTTTTGGTTGTATTGTGATTCGATTAATGTGCGTTTTGTATTCGCTGCAGTGCGATTATCTTTTAGCAATTCTTTTTTATTAGTTCCTTTTGTAACAGAAGCTTGAGCAGATTCATTTTTTGCATTCTGGAAGAACATCAGTCCGGAAACAACTAAAAGTAGCACGCTGAATAAAGCCAGCGCCGGTTTGTAGGATCTCTTGCGATAAAGAGCTGTTTTGTTGTTAAAAATAATAGGGGTAACATCAACCTTGGCCATTTCCCAAGCATCCATGTCAAGTTCAAGCTCTGGATGATCCATGAGAAAGGATTCTAATTGCTGTTCTTGATCAGCGGAAAGGTTTCCTTCCGTGTAATCAAATAGCCAGCGATCAATGTTCTCGTGTGTTGGTTGCATTAGGCAAGTACAAAAATTCCTTTTAACTGTTTTTTTAATTTTATCCGCGCTCTAAAAAGATATACTTTCACTTGTGCAGAAGAAATGGACAACATGTCTCCGATTTCATCGTACGTATAACCTTCCAAATCGCGCAATAAGAGAATACTTTTCTGTAGAGGAGGAAGGGATCCAACCATTAAATCAACGACCTGTTTTGATTCAAAGGCAAGGTCTGGTTGTTGAAAATCAGAATTACCTAGCGAATCCAAGTGTATGATTTGTCTTTTTTTACGTGAAACTTGATTTAACATCGCGTTGTGTACACATGTAAAAAGCCAAGATTTTACCTTTTCTCGTTCTACTTTTTCTCTATTTAACCACAACTTCTCAAATGCGTCCTGAACAACATCCTTTGCTTCTT
>CAIRMS010000062.1 GCA_903879765.1 uncultured Flavobacteriales bacterium | reverse complement strand
GGCAAGGGGAAATGTGGCAACAACAGATCCATTTTCCAGTCGACGAACTTCGGGGTCTTTTCCCAGGTTTCCTATTAAAATTACTTTATTGACACTTCCATTCATTTGGACAAAACTAAAGGTTTACGGTATCAATAATACTTATTTTTTTTTAAACGTGCGTTTTTTCGCTGGTTTTGCTGCATCACTTTTAGAAATCTCGATGCATTCTTCCAAACTTAATTTTTCTGCTTCAGTTCCTTTTGGAAGTTTAAAATTGTCTTTTCCGATTTTCATGTACGGACCGTAACGGCCATTGAGTAATTGAATATCCGGACGTTCATCGAAGCTTTTAATCAAACGATTGGCCTCAACTTGTAATTTTTCCAGGTAAATTTCCAAAGATCTTTCATAGGTAATGGACATTGGGTCTTCTCCTTTCGGAATCGACGCAAAAATCTTCCCAACTTGAACATATGGACCAAAGCGGCCATTGTTTACTTTCATATCTTGATCCTCATATTGACCTACTACTCTCGGTAGTTGAAACAATTTTAAAGCATCTTCAAGAGAGATATTTCCAATGGATTGATTTGGCTGTAGGGAGGCAAACAACGCTTTTTCTCCGTCTACTTTTTCATCGCCAACTTGAACCATTGGTCCAAACTTACCAATTCTCACAATGATTTTTCTGCCACTTTCCGGATGAACACCTAATTCGCGTTCACCTGTAGCTCTTTCACTGTGTTCTAATGTATTTTCAACTACTGTATGGAAAGGCTTGTAAAAGTTTTCCATCATGTTCGTCCATTCTAAACGTCCCTGTGCAATCTCATCGAATTCCGCTTCCACTTTCGCGGTAAATTGGTAATCCATGATTTGCTCGAAATGTTCTTTGAGGTAATCAGTAACAACGATTCCTATGTCTGTAGGGAATAGTTTATTGCGATCTTTTCCGGTTGTTTCGGATTTCTCTTCTTTCGAAATTTCTCCTTTTGTCAAGGTTAACAAACAGTAATTTCTGATTTCCCCTTCACGTTCCTGTTTTTCAACATACGTACGTTTCTGTATGGTCGAAATGGTTGGTGCGTAAGTCGATGGTCGACCGATACCAAGTTCTTCTAATTTTTTTACTAATGATGCTTCCACGTAGCGAGAAGGTGGACGCGTAAATCGTTCAACTGCCGTACAAATCGATAAATCAACGGATTCGTTCACTGTTACTTTCGGCAAAAGTCCTTCTGTATCTTCGTCTGTTTCTTCATCCAAACTTGATTCCATGTATACTTTTAAGAATCCGTCAAAAACAATCACTTCACCTTTCGCTGTGAAAAAATCACTTGTAGGTAATCCGCCAATTTTCACTGTGGTGCGCTCTAGTTTTGCATGAGCCATTTGACTTGCAATCGATCTTTTCCAAATCAATTCATAAAGTCTTGTTTCGTCACGTTCTGAATCAATGCTGGTTTTTCCAAAATCTGTTGGACGAATCGCCTCGTGCGCTTCTTGTGCACCTGAGCTTTTAGTGGTGTATTTTGTCGGTTTTGAATAATCGTTTCCGTAAAATTCTTCGATGGCTGCTTTGGCTCCATTCACTGCTGTTTCGGAAAGATTAACCGAATCCGTTCTCATGTAGGTGATGTGTCCAGACTCATACAATCGTTGTGCAACACTCATCGTTTTCGTTACTGAGAACCCGAGTTTTAAACTGGCTTCTTGTTGTAAAGTCGATGTTGTAAATGGTGCTGCTGGAGACTTTGTACTTGGCTTTTGTTGTACATCATCGATGACAAACGAAGTGTTTTTGCACAGTTCTAAGAATTCTTGCGCTTCTTTTTCACCATTTAAATGTCGGTTTAATTCAGCTTTTAATGCGCCGTTATTTGCTCCGAAAGTTCCGTTGACACGAAAGAAAGGGTTAACATTGAACGCTTGAATTTCTCGTTCTCTATCGACAATTAAACGTACAGCTACGGATTGAACGCGTCCGGCAGACAAGCTTGGACGAACTTTTTTCCAAAGAACTGGTGAAAGTTCGAATCCAACAATACGGTCTAAAACACGTCTTGCTTGCTGTGCGTCAACTAATTCTTTATTGATTTTACGCGGATTTTCAATTGCTTTGAGAACAGCTGTTTTTGTAATCTCATTAAATGTAATCCGGTGCGTATCTTTTTTCGCTAAATCTAAGGTTTCAAATAAATGCCAAGAAATCGCTTCTCCCTCGCGGTCCTCATCGGTCGCGAGCCATACAACCTCTGCTGCTTTTGCTAATTTTTTCAATTCAGCAACGATTTGCTTCTTATCTGCACTGACCTCATACAACGGATTGAAATGGTTTTCAATTTCGATTGCTAGTCCCTTTTTAGTTAAATCACGAACATGCCCGAAACTTGATTTTACAATGAAGTCTTTACCGAGATATGATTCAATGGTTTTTGCCTTTGCAGGGGACTCAACGATGACCAGATTTTTTGACATAAGAAGAATTTTGGGACAAATGTATATGGAAAACACGGCAAATCGCAAGTTGTTCACAGCAAAATTTTCTGTCCCATTTCCTTTATCCTATGGTTAAGAAAAATTTCCTGATAAAAAAAACTTATTCCATTAATTTGGGCTGTCAATTTGTCATGCGTTTTAATTTGTCGTAATTTTGCATCCCTAGAAATAAATGTAACAAATGGAATTTGAAAATAAAGTGATTGATGAATCAATGCAGGGAACTGCCATCGAATTGCAAAATCAAGGAGGAGCGGGAAAGAAAAAACTGTATCTAGAAAGTTATGGTTGTCAGATGAATTTCTCTGACAGTGAAGTGGTTGCTTCCATTTTAGCACAGGATGGATTCGAAACAACACGCAATATGGATGAAGCTGATGTCATTCTATTGAATACTTGTTCCATCCGTGAAAACGCTGAGCAGCGTGTACGTAATCGCTTGACGGAATTCAAAATCAAAAAAGAAAATAACCCAGAATTAGTTGTTGGTGTACTTGGTTGTATGGCTGAACGACTTAAAAAGAATTTGCTGGAAGAAGAAAAACTAGTGGATTTAGTCGCTGGTCCTGACGCTTACCGCGACTTACCAAATTTAATTGAAGAGGTTGGAACTGGACAAAAAGCAGTGAATGTATTGCTGTCACGTGATGAAACGTATGCAGATATTTCTCCTGTTCGTTTGGATCAAGGTGGAATTGCTGCTTTTGTGACAATCATGCGTGGTTGTGATAATATGTGTTCATTCTGCGTAGTTCCATTTACACGTGGCAGAGAGCGCTCACGTGATCCAAAGACAATCGTTGACGAATGTCATGATTTATTCACTCGTGGTTACCGTGAAGTTACCTTGCTCGGTCAAAACGTGGATTCATACCGTTGGAATTTAAGTTCGAAAGGAGAAGTGAAAAATCCGGATGAACCGACGACCAACTTTGCACAGTTGATGGAGATGGTTGCTTTAGTATCACCTCTTTTACGCGTTCGATTCAGTACCTCTCATCCAAAAGACATGACGGATGATGTGCTTGAAATCATGGCGAAATACGAAAATATTTGTCCATACATTCATTTACCGGTACAATCAGGAAACACAGATGTTCTGTATCGCATGAACCGCGGATACTCCCGTGAATGGTACATGGAACGCATTAATGCCATTCATCGCCTTGTTCCAAATTGTGCTATTTCAACAGATGTCATTACAGGATTCTGTGGCGAAACGGAAGAGGAGCATCAAGAAACACTTTCTTTAATGGATTTCGTTGAATATGATTTTGCTTACATGTTCAAGTATTCAGAACGTCCGAAAACATTGGCGGAAAGAAGATTTGAAGATGATATTCCCGAAGAAGTAAAAGGACGACGTTTGAATGAAATCATCGAAAAACAATTGGCTCACTCCTTGAAATCGAATCAAAAACAAATCGGAACGATTCAAAAGGTTCTAATAGAAGGAAACTCTAAACGCTCGGAAGAACATTTGTGTGGAAGAACAGGAAGAAATTCAATGGTTGTTTTTCCAAAGGAATCATATCAGAAAGCGCAATATGTGATGGTGCGAATCGACAGTTGTACCTCCGCTACACTTATGGGTGAAGTAGTTTCAGCTTGTTAATCCTAGTTTAAAATGAATATTCAACAAGTAAAACAGCGCTTTGGCATCATTGGAAATTCCCCAATGCTGAACCGCGCTTTGGAAGTTGCGATGCAAGTTGCTCCAACGGATATTTCTGTGCTTGTAACGGGTGAAAGTGGAACAGGTAAAGAAATTATACCACAGGTTATACATCAATTAAGTTCGCGTAAACACGGAGAGTACATTGCTGTAAACTGCGGTGCCATTCCGGAAGGAACAATCGATTCCGAATTATTTGGACATGAAAAAGGTTCATTTACAGGAGCAAGTGGAAGCCGTCAAGGATATTTCGAGGTGGCGAATGGCGGAACGATATTTTTGGATGAAGTGGCAGAATTACCGATGCAAACCCAAGTTCGTTTGTTACGTGTATTGGAAACGGGGGAATTTATTCGTGTTGGATCTTCCAAAGTGATTAAAACCAACGTGCGTGTGGTTGCTGCAACAAATGAAAACATGCAACAAGCCATTCATTCTGGGAAATTTCGCGAGGACCTATTTTACCGCTTGAGTACGGTTCCCATTCAGTTGCCGGCATTAAAAAATAGACAAGAAGATGTCCATTTATTATTCCGCAAATTTGCAAATGACTTTGCTGAAAAGTACAGAATGCCCGCGATTAAATTGTCGGACGAAGCAGTGATTTTACTCCAAAATTATCCATGGCCAGGGAATATTCGCCAATTGAAAAATTTAGTAGAGCAATTGTCCGTTATTGAAACAGCTAGAGACATTGACGCCATGATGCTCGCATCTTACCTGCAACCAATTGCAGAAAAATCGAGTTTCTTGGTGAAAAATGACCAAACGCAGGAGTCGATTTCAGAACGAGAATTGATGTATAAGTTTCTTTTTGACATGAAAAAAGACTTGACTGAACTCAAGAAATTGGTCTTGGAGGTCATCAATAATGGTCAATCTGTGAACTTAAACCAAGATCAAACAGCGTTGGTCAATCGCATTTACCAAGATGTGTATGATGATGCTCCTGTTTCGGCTCGAATGCTTCCTTCGGGAAATGCAAGCGACGTCCACACAACTTACCCAACAACGACGGAAACATTTGAAATACACGAAGAAATCGAAGAATCCCTATCTTTGGAAGATCGCGAAAAGGAATTGATACAGAAAGCCTTGGAGAAACACCGAGGAAAACGCAAGTATGCGGCACTAGAATTAGGAATTTCTGAACGAACACTTTACCGTAAAATTAAAGAATATCAACTCGGAGAATAAATGAAATTTGTTTTGTTCATTTTCGTGGCAATTGGATTAAGTGCTTGCTGGCCAAGTAGCTTTTCGTTCAGAGATACTGGAGGAATGCCCGAGGAATGGAAAACATTTACGCTGAAAACTTTGTCTCTTGAAGCAGCCACTTGTCCCTTGAATTTTGCAGCTGTGTTAACGGAAAACATGAAGGACGGCGTTCAAAATAACACACCACTTTTGTTGAATACGACGTATGGCAAGGGGGAAGTGAACATGGAGGGGAAAATCACCCAATATAATGTTCAACCTTTGGCTGTTCAAGGAAATAACAATGCTTCACAAAATAGACTTACCATGACAGTCGTAATGACGATAAACATTACGAAACCCAAAGAGGAACAGTGGAACATGACGAGTACACGTTTTGCAGATTTCAGCTCAAGCACAAATCTTTCCGAGGTTGAAACGAAGTTATTTGAAGATATTTCTGCTCAAATGGTTCAAGATTTGATCAATAAACTTTTAAGTAATTGGTGATGTTAAGCAGC
>CAIRMS010000061.1 GCA_903879765.1 uncultured Flavobacteriales bacterium | reverse complement strand
CCATGGATGCTTTTCCTGTTTCATCTGCATCGTACAATAGGGTGATGTGTTTAAAACGGTAGCTCAAACCTCGCAGTAAATTTTTGGGGATATGGGCTGTTTCACTGTTCAGACAAATGGCGTTCAATCCTTGTGAAGACAGGCTTAAAACATCCTTCTCACCGCCAGTGATGAATAAGATGTCGCCCCTGACAGGTAATTGTTCCAGCCCGAAAATGTAATTCTCCGTAATTTCTCCAGTGTACAAAAATCTCAAGGATGAATTTGGACGATACAGTTTGGTGTACCGTCTTCCTTGGTATCCAAAAATGGGTTGTTCGTTGGTGCTCTTTAAAAAGAACTCTTTATTCTGTTTGCTTACTCCATGGTAGGTGTCAATGGAGCAAACATTATATCGTTTGAGGGTTTCTATGCTGATGCCGTATTTGTTCCAAAATGCCAATTCAGCAACGCTAAATTCCTTGTATTGAATGGGTAGTTTTGTATGGGCGGTTTCGAATCCATCATGGATTGATACGATTTTACTCGCTGTTGTTACGAGCCCATTGTTGTCTCTAATGACGCGATCAACTTTCTGGGTATGATCCTCAAGGCCAAGACCCAATTCGCCGTCAATGATTTCTAGAATTTTAATAAAATCTGTTCGGTCGTCACAGATGTATCCAAAGATTTTGCCGACAAAGAAAAAACAGTCTCCACTGTATTCAGCGTCTCCAAAATCTTTGAACTTGTATAAGTTCGACTTCTTATCAAGGTACACATAGCATGAAGCTTTGCTGTCTTGATAGAAGGGGCTTTTGAATGATTTGCCAACTTTTGTAAATCGGCTGCCCATAAAATGCCTGAATACTTCAAGGCCTTTGTTTGTTGCGTATAAGATTGAATCTTTGTTTAATGACATCGTGATGGTTTTTAGGGTTAAAGGATGGATGGGAGCGCATTTACTTTATTCTTGTTGGTGTACTTATTCAGTTCCGAAACAAGAATGCGCCGTTGTCGGCCAATATGAGTAAATCCCAATTCGCCATTTCTCATCAGTCGGTAGATGCCTACACGACTAATCCCCAAAAACCGACAGGCACTCGCAACGTCCATGTAAGTTTCCTTTGGCTGCGGTTCCAGTGATTTTTCAATAAGTTTCTCAATCTTTGATTCCAGCTGCATCACACGCAAGTGCAACTGTTCATAGTTGGGTTCGGTTGTTTTGTTTTCTTGCCACATGTGCTCCTAATAATTTGATTAGGATGCAAGAGTATCGCGATTTCAAAAGGTGCTTACCATACTTAAATTTAAGTTAAGTAAGATTTTTTCAATTTCATTTATTGACCATGTTGTTGTAGGTCGCAACCAACTCTTTTAAGAATTCGCTTTCCCGTTTTATTTTCCTGTCCTTGCCATAACTGAGCGAGCCATGCCAATGCGCTATTCGAATATTTAAGAACCACATCGCCAGTGACATGTAATCTTTTTTGGTAATAGGTTTGTTGTCTGTTCCTATAATGGCATTGCATTCGTGTAAACAGATAAAGAGTTCGATGAATTCAATTTTATCGCGGTTCCACTTGAGGTTGGTGAAGCCACTATCTCGGGGGAAAAGGCTCAACTGTCCTGATAAATAAGAAGAAATTTCCTTGGTTGTTGGTGTGCTGAAATCGGGGGTGGGGTTGGATGGAGGGATTGCCTTTGGTGTGAAATATTTGTTTAAGAATTGAAGCCGATGAACAAAAAGATCATCTAGCATTTCAATGATTTGAAATTGGATGTTAAAATAGTCCATAATTTTTTTTTCAAGGCTGAATCGTTAACGAGGTCAGTTCTTGGTGTTTTTATGAATTCAATTCGATTGAACAGAATGAGCTCATTGCCCTTTGGGAAATACCTGTTCTTAAATTCCTTTATTTCAAACCTGGCAAGGTCTAATGACTTTTTGACTTCCTCTGGTGTGTCGCGCCCCTGATTGACTTGAGTTTCGACAAGTATTTTGTATTCCTTGTAGATTTTGTCAAGGAATTGCTGGTAGTCCAGGATTGATTTGTGGCCGTTGAAATTAATTTCAGGGCCTGTTTCAATTTCAAACAAGTTGATTTGTTTTCTAACTGAGTGAGAGTGCACTTGCACTTTTGCAACTTGAAGCTGCTCCAAGGTTTCTGTGAGGATTTTGTTCATATACGGGTTTTTGGTTTAAACTATTGTAATAACAAATAAGTTTCGACAACTAGGGTCACAGCCTGAAATGAATTTATCGTCTACGAAACGGTAAAATCATTCATGGCAATATGGCAATGGTATATATATACACATTGCCTATTGCCCTATATAGATATGATTTTAGACAGTGCCTGCCGTTGCCTTTGAAATTGGGCTGTCAGCGATTTTCTGATCCAGATTGTGAAATTTGTCTTTGAGGAGATTGCCGCTGCAAGGTGAATGGGGTGTTGTAGAATAAATGGTTGAGCTTATAGTAGGTCCCGGGTT
>CAIRMS010000060.1 GCA_903879765.1 uncultured Flavobacteriales bacterium | reverse complement strand
GCGTTCTTCTAAAGGCTTAGATGTTAACTATTTGTATTACTTGTGATTAAATCCAATTTTTTTGAATCGGATCTTTTAATTGCTTTATTAATTGCTGTTTGGCGCGAAAGATGAGTGATTCAACTGCTGAGATGGATAGGTTCATGCTTTCGCTGATTTCTTTGTAGCTAAAGTCGTCAAAGTGATGCAAGGAATAGGCTACGCGTTGATTTTCCGACAGTTTTTGAACAGCTAAATAAAAGGCTTTTGAACGCTCCCGTTCTATCAGAACTTCTTCGGGATTTAATTGGGATTCATTTCCGACCCTTAAAAATGATTCATCTATAGAGACTTTAATTCCAAACCGTTTTTTCCGATTTGCCTTTCGAATGTATTCTAGGCATTTATTTGTTGTTATGCGATGAATCCATGTTGAAAGTTGCGCATCTCCTTTAAACAGGTGTTTTGATTGATAGATGGAAATAAAAACATCTTGTGTTGCATCTTCCGCTTCTTCTTTGTTTTGCAATAAGTACCAACACATGTTGAGCACTTTATGTTCATACAAATTGACCAGTTGCTCAAAAGCTTGGATGTTTCCACTTTGAAACGCAGCGATATCGATTTCTTTAGACACAGTCAATCTTAGATGTCAAATTGACGAATAACTTGCACTTCATTCAAAGAATAGGCGACCATTCAGCCACTCAGGATCTAAAAATGCTTGTTGTTTTTGATAAAAACGGATAGCTGGTTCATTCCATTCTAGTACTTGCCAATCCATGCGTTTGACATTGGAACGTTTTGCAATTAGAAGAATTTCGTCAAATAACAACTGTCCGATTCCGTATTTTCTTTTATCCTCTTTCACGTAGAAGTCCTCCAAGTATAGACACGCGCCTTTCCAGGTGGAGTAGGAGGTATAGTACAAGGCAAATCCCACAATTTCCGAATCAAGCTCCGCAACAATCGCTTCACAAAGATTTTTATCGAATAAGTCCTGTGCTAAATTATCCGCTGTATTGGTGACCTGTTCCGGTGCTTTTTCGTAAAGTGCCAGTTCTTGAATCAAGCCGAAAATGGCTGCCACATCAGAACGATTTGCTTTTCGAATAATTGGAGCCATTATTTTAATCCGTTCAAGTCAAAGCGAAGTGTAATTCCTGTTTTCAAGTTTCCTGTTGGATAACTAATGAATACTTTAGGTGTATTCAAGAATTGCTCGTAGTAGAAAATCGCACTTAAATGATCCGATAGTTTATAGTTCGCATCTAATTTGAAACTTACTGTAGTTTGTCCAGCTGTTGCTTGATTTGTATTTTCTACGACCTTACGAATGATGGTGGAATTATCTCGGAAGGAGAAATTCACATTGATAAGAAGGTCACTCGCTTTTAGACTGCGCACCGGAAGTTTCAATTTAGGTATGTTAATGACTGTTCCAACCACAATTTCTTTTCCAAGAACTTCTGTTATTTGGTTGTTATTCAAGGAAAGCGTGGTTTGTCGATCTTTCTTGTATTCAAAATTGGTGGTGATGTTTTTACCTAAGATATTCCAAGTTGCGAGCATACCAATGAGTGGTGAAAAGCGTTCAGAGATGGTAATGTTTTGAATTTGCATACCAGCAATGTAATTATTATTGATGTCCAATGCAGTTGCTTGTCCGTTAGCATCTAACG
Organism: uncultured Flavobacteriales bacterium; assembly: GCA_903879765.1. Taxonomy (GTDB): domain Bacteria; phylum Bacteroidota; class Bacteroidia; order Flavobacteriales_D; family Crocinitomicaceae; genus UBA952. Next base: position 9,611 of record CAIRMS010000060.1, on the reverse strand, counting down.
TCGCATTCAAATTGGTCTGCATTCCATTGATACTCGTTGATGAAGAGTATCCATGATTTAATTTAAAGGATTTTACCACATCTTTCGCAAAAGCAAACTTCGAAAGTCCATTGTAGTTGATGCTCCAGTTCGGAAGAGGGATATTCGATAGAGGATTGATGGATTTACTATTAACAGTTGTGTTTGTATAGGCAGTCAAGAAGGCGCCCATCACAACTTCTTGTTGAGAACCAGAATAGCCGCTGTAGAATCCGTTTGGAAGTAAGGTTGAATTGGAATTCTGCGCACCCAATAATTGTGAAACCTGTGATCGGTTATTTAACATTGTGGTGAAAACAGAAGACGAGAAATCCTTTCCTTCTTTGATAAAGGCAGAGCCCCATGTCAAGGTTGTATAGCTCAGCGTACTTGTTTCAAATTTACTTTGGCTTTCAAAGGCACTTGTAAGCGAATTCCAACGGAAGAACTCCCCTGAATTCGTACTGTAGTTTCGACTCAGATTTAAATTAATGTTTAGATCTTTTATTGGTTCTAAAGTTGCTTTTAATTGAAGATTCGCAGTATGGGTTGTAGTAAATTGTCTGTTCAAGTTTTCATTTTGAACAAGCCAGTTGTTGTCACGCGCAAGTGTGCTCACATTGTAACCATTGCTTCGTCCAAGTAAATCATATCCTTGTTTTCCGAAAACAAAACCAGACATACCAAGGCTACTTCCGTTCATTCCGAGCATGCTAGACTCTTGATTATATCCAGGCAACATGGTTCCATCAGTCAATGCATACGTACCCGATACATTTCTCACACTCATAATTATTCGTGCAATGAAGCCTCCGATTGGATTTACTTTTTCTTTTTCCTTGTCTTTTATTTCTTGCAGGCGAAGTTGTTTTTTGTCGAAACGTTTTTTCTGTCTTTCGTATTGTTTCAATTCTTTCGCTGTCATTTCTTCCAGCGGTTTTTCCGGTTTAAATTCCGGCAATTTAGTTGGTCCAGCTTTTGGTTTTGCTGCACCGCCACCTTCTCCGGCGTTACCAACTTTTGAATTGACATTGGATTTCATTCCTTTACCATCAGAAAGTACACGTTTGAAATAAGGCACCTTGTTGTAAAGGGTTACAAAGTTTCCTTGTAGGGTCATATTAACGGTACGATTGTTTTGAACGGTATTACCGAAAGGTGCTTGTCCGAGTGGTGCACGTTGCCAATTGAATGTCCCCGCATATTTAGCATTTGCAGTGATCCAATTTGTTAACGGGAATTTATCCAATGGAATGTTATAACTGATGCTGTAGTTATGTGTGTAATCCATTGTGCGACCAAACGTAGTGATTTGCGAACGAATGGTATCCATGAATTCGCGGTATCCTTCCGGATTTGTCACGCGATCCACACCATTATTTCCTTCTACAAATATCGATTTATTCGTAGCGCTGAATGTTGTTTTTAAGTTTTTCGTTAAATCATATCCAATTTGGTAATTTCTGTTCCAGTCAAAACGTTTGAGGTAAATTGGGTCAAATTGATACGTTGGAACAATGATGTTTCTAATCTGACGTTCGTTGTAAATTCTCGAATAATCATTGGTAAAGGTGATGTTTTTTGGCAGTAAGAATAAGTTAAATTCTTTAATCCATTTTAACCATGGAGATTTTTGTACAGGTTCCCATTTTTTAAATGGTTCAATTGCTTTCCCAGAGAAGGTATAGTTATAGTTTAACGCTCCTGTCCAAGTTTTCGTTCGATCTGCAGTGATATTGAAATCACGTTTTAAGTTTTCTGCAAAAGCATAGGTCGCAGACCAATTTGAAATACTCCAAAATTGTGCTTTTGCACCTGCTTTAACCTCTTTTCTGACGTTAGTAAAGTTAAATGATCTGCGTTCAGTAAAGTCTTGTCCAAGTTTGGATCGTTCTTTTCGCGTGGCTAGGTCGTAAGTGGATAATTTAATGTCTGGATTAAATGGATCATATTCTGGGTTGATTACACCTAATGAATAACCGTAAAAGAATGGCAAGGAAACGCGGGCTTGCTTACCGAAGAATTGTCCCAATTGAACGGTAGAATTCATGTCGAATCCAATTTTTTGATTACGCTGACGTTCTTGAACACGACTTTCAACACTTCCCCAGTTAATACCAGAATAATTACCAGAAGCAGAGATATTCGCAAAGTCTGCAAGTTGAACTTGCATTTGACCTATAGCAGCGTCACCACCTTCACTAACAAAATCAGTTAAACGCATTTCGTTTACCCAAACATTCACGCATTCGGCATCACCTGCATCAGGCAACCAGATATTATCAGGATCCGTTTTTAATGGATTACGAACACCGATCATAATTGTGCGCATTCCTTGTAAGTTAGGACTACCTTTAACCTTTAATTTTCTTTGAGGATTTTGTGGATCTATAATCTCGTATTCATTGATATAAGAAACACCTGGTGCACCTTGTTCAACTTTTTTATTTCGCTCTGTCTTAAGGTTTAATAAATCGTCGAAAACAATTTCAATGTTATTTAGTTCTGGCCAAATGGTTTCTGGATTCGAAGTCCCCCAATCGGTTACCTTTAATGGAAGTTCATATTCGTAATAATTTTCCACATAATCCGTTCCAAGACGAACGAACACACTTAATTCATTGTCTTTTAATTGATTTTGCACCACAGATTCTGCATGGACAAACATTTTCATTTTCTTGTATGTCCTTACATCGAATTGAACGTTTCTGTAAGCAGCTCTTGCATCGCCGTCTTGTAAGTTACAGACTTCGAGTACCAATGATTGCTCGTTCATTTGACGCTGATAAACTTGAGAAGGATCAATTTCACGCACGATTCCAGGGGGAACCACATAATTAATCGGTTGACGTTGACCGTTCTCTTCAATGTTTAGCGCAGCAATATTGAAGGTTGTTAAATTCGGATCGGTTTGAACACTTAATCCAGGTTGAGTTAAATCTTGTCTGTATCTTCTCCATTCACCGCGAATGAGTTCAAGTCGAGCAAATCTAAGAATAACCTCCTCATCGAAATTTTTAAGGTACATACGCATAAAACGGATGGATCGGAAATCTTGGATTCCATTTACCTTTTTTTCGAAGTCAGTAACTGGAACTTTAAACTGATACCAGGTTTCTGTTTTTGTGCCGTTTTGATAGATTTGTTTGTTGGTAATATAATTGTTCCCAACCTGTTGCAAGTCATTAGGACGCATACTTACGCGGTACTGAAAATAGGACTCACTTTCTCCCAAGTTGTTATCTTGGTTAATGTCTTCGTTATCTGGTTGGTTACTTGCTTGTGTAGGATATCCAGCTTGATTGGTGGTATCGGACATTTCCGTGGTAGGTGAATTTCCTTCCATACCATTGAAACGCTTGTATCGTTTTAGAATATTCAGTTGGGCATTATCGTAATTATCATCAAGGTAATACGTATAATCATCGTTGGATGGATCGGCAATCATTCGTGCTTTCGTTGCAGCATTAAGTGTTGAATTGTTTTGCACCCAATTGACATAGGATTGATATGAATTCGCTTCTTGGTTATTTTTCCAACCATCGATTCCGATATCTTGATTTTTTCTTGATTCAGGATCGTTATCGAATGCATTTACGACAATTTGCTGCGTTGAAATACGCGACCAAGCAGTTGTGTCCATGTTGTCACTCAACGGCACTCCTAAATCCGAAGGGAGTCCATTTTCAAAGCTTTTACGAGAATCGGGAAGTACATCTTCAGAGATGTTTCCTAAGTTGAAATATAAGTCTCCTCCCGTATGAAAGGTATTTGGATTTTCGTTTTCAGCATCTTCGTTGAATGGATCCAAGACCCAAAATTGAATAAATTCGATATTTGCAACCTCGAAATCGTTTGTCGATAGGCCGCGCATAATCCCACCCCAACGATTTTCCGGATTAATAAATCTTCCTAATGAGTCGACTGTATTTGTGGTATCATAGTTATACATACCTCTTTCAGTAGGATAGTATGCAAGTTCAAGAAGTGGAATATTTTGAATAGAACCATACTGTTGTTGAAGATTCGGGAAAATATCGACTTGATTTACCAAGCGCATGCGACTATCTGTCAACATGGTTGGATTTTGTTTGATGTGATCAGGAGTTAAGGAATTACTTTGGTAAAAGACTGGGTCAATGGTATACCAAACCGCTTTTGCACGTTTAAATCCAGCGGACAAGTTTTTTGAACTCGCTTCAGGGAATAAATCTGGTTGTCCTTGTGGAATCGACGCCATTCTCCAAGCTGAAAATTGACGTAAATCAATTGCACTTTGACTCGCCTCGAAATCATCGATGTAAGATGTCCCCGATTTATTAATTGCTTTTGGCTGTCCAGGTATTAAATGCGCGTATTCTCCAGTTAAGGATAACGTAGACATTTGATTTGTTGAAATCACTGGAAGAAGGTCAACCAATTTTGTTAGAATAGGCACATTCGTTCGGAGTGAAAAATCTGCTCCCAGGATACTATTTTTAAAAGGCTCATTGCCAAAATCTACTTTCTGAGTGACAGGACGTTCCAACATACGGATATAGGTCGCACCGACTTTAAAATTCTCATTCAAACGATATTGGTAATGACCTCCCATCATGGACCGCGCTTGGAATCCAAAAACGGAATTACTTTCAATGGTAATTTTAATCGGTGTATTCGACTCTAAAATTCCGGTATTTAAAATTTTAACACGACTAAATGCATAATCAACGGTGTAGTCTGCCCCTTCAATTAAGCGAATTCCACCAGCGGTTACAACAACAGCTCCTTGGGGAATATTCATTTGATTGAGTGGAATTTCCGAGCTAATCGAGGATTGGAATTCTCCTTTGAATACGAAGCGGTTTTTACTAGGGATTTGCTGAGCAGCTGTTTTTGTTGAATCATACAATTCCGTGAATGAAATTTTATTTACATTGACAGAAGGCACGCCAGCGTCTAACAATTTCTCAGCTAATGTTTTCCCAAATGGCTCTACAGTACTAAAGAATATTCGTCCATTTTTCTTGTTGATTGTACCCCCATTGTCAATTTTGTTTCCAACAATGTTAAACGGTGCAAAATCGAAAACACCATCCGAAAAAGGTTGGTTGTTTTGGTTGATTTTATCCATGTCTAACAACGTGACAATTTGCTTTTTATCCACTCCAGGGAAAGGCATAAATGGCTGTAAAAGGGATGTTTCTTGGTTGTTATAGTAGACATCAATTTTAAATCCTAGTTGATCTACCTGATACGCACCAATGGAGTACACATTTTTCATCATCAAATCCCAAATTTTATTTTTCGGATTTGTAATGGTTGGTTTTAACATTTTTAAGATCAGTGCTTGTTGTCCGCTTGCACCATCTGTTGAAAATTCTCCAACTTGAAAGGTTTCTCCTCGGTAAGTGTATTCATAAGAAACAGCTAAAACTTCGTCATTATTCAGTGCATTATTCAGGGAAATATACCCAAGTAGAGCATTGTAAGTAAATTCTGATTCCGTTAATTTACGTGCATTTTCAACCTTTTCGTAATCGACCGCTTGTAAGAATGGACCAGGTGCATTGACTTGTGCAGATAAGGCTGTGGTTGAATTAACAAAACTACGAACCATTGGCTGATTTGCTGCCCATTGATAAAGTCCATTGGCTTCGTTGTCTGGAATTTCTGACCCGGCATAGGATCCAGGATTCCCTTGACAGTTCGATGGAAGCGCTTCTCCTAAGTCGGAAAGTGCGACAATATTACGGGTGTTTTCCGTATTACTTGTGCGATTGGTTACCCAAACCTCAATTCTTGTAATGTACATTGTTGAGTTTACAACAGGCAATGTGGACATTGCCGTATCGTAATGCTGCTGGTGGTAAAGATTTAAGAAGTAATGTCGGTTTGCTTCATAATTATCTGCACTTACTTCAAACTTTTGAATTTGAGCTTTCCCTGTCACATTGATTTCAGTTCGTTTGCCTTTAGATGCAGCGGCAATTAAATCAAATGTTGAACGTCCAAATTTTAACTGCGTTTTCACCCCGAATAAGGTTTGAGAACCTTGTATTAATGAAGTAGGTAAATCTAAAGCAACATTACCAATCCCAATTTTCTGTATGATTTCATCCTCCTTACCTGTGTGTTCTATTTTGGAAATATTTTCAAAGTCAAAATTGGCAGCAGTGTTGTACTTCATGTTCAACTTCATCTTCGTACCAATTTGCCCGGTGATGTCCATATTGATGTTTTGATTGAAGTCAAAACGAGTAATGTTTCGCTGTCTTTGCGGGAGAAGTGGATTGTCAACCCGTGAATGATTAAGACCAAGAGAGAGTTCTAAATTACCTCCTGGAATAATCTTGATTTCATCAGAACCAAAAATACTTGTGAATGCTTTACTTCCTATTTTTATTGGTAATTCGAAAGCGCGGTTTTCTGCACTTTGTTCTTCAATGATTTCTTGCCAATCCATTTTCTGAGATTTCTTCTCATTAAAGTCTAGGTAATCTTCTAAACTCATTTTGGATGGGCTCCGATAAAATATCCCACTTTTCCCAAGCGTTTCTTTAAAAACGTATTGACCAGTTTCAGGGTCAAAAACGATGGTTTGTTGCATGGATGTTGGGTCGCCAAGGTCAAAACTTTGGGGTAAGTTTTGATAAGGATTCATTGGATTAAAAATTGGGAAGGGTAGGTTAAAACCATTTTGTGCATGAACATTTCCAAGATACATCAAGACACAGAAAACAATAATACTTGCTTTTGAGATTCGTTTCCCCGTGATGTTTTGTAACAATTTATGCACTTTTATACAATTATAAATTCCTTAACGCGTCTTTTATCAGTTCTTCTACACTTTGACTTCCAGTGTCAATTTTATCCAATACCTTTTCAGCGGATTTCTTGTCGAACCCGAGAGATACCAATGCATTTAACGCATCAAAACGATTTCTATTGTTCGAAGTGAAAATATTTTCTGAAGAAAGTTCCATTTTGGACACTTTACTCTTCAAATCTATGATCACTCTTTGAGCAGTCTTTGTACCAATTCCTTTAATTTTTTGAATGGTAGCGACGTCTTCAATGAGGATGGCCTGTGCAATTTCATCTGGAACGAGTGAAGAGAGCATGATCATTGCCGTATTTGGACCAATTCCGGAAACACTGACGAGGTGATTAAACATTTCTCGTTCTTCCTTATTGGCAAATCCATAAAGGATGTGAGCGTCTTCACGAACAATTAATTTTGTAAAGACTTGTACTGCTTCGTCACTACCTAATTGAGAGAAGGTATTGAGTGAAATCTTCACTTCATACCCAACTCCACCGCACTCAATGAGTAGGTCTGTAGGATTTTTCTCAATTAAACGTCCGTTCAGTCTACCGATCATTTCTCGTTGTTTTGTGCGTCAATGACCGCAATCTTAATCATGTTATTTATTTCACGAACGGAAGCACCTAACTGTAACACGTGAACTGATTTTCTTAATCCAATTAAAATTGGACCAATCGCATCAACATCGTTCATTTGCTGCAATAGCTTATAGGCGATATTTCCTGACGAAAGATTTGGAAAAATCAAGGTGTTTACTTCTTTATTGGCTAGCGTCGAGAATGGAAACTTTTCATTCATTAAATCAGAATTCAATGCGAAATTTGCTTGCATTTCACCATCTACCACCAAATTTGGATGAGTTTCATGTAAAATTTCAGCAGCTTTTGCCATTTTTTCCGGATCCGGACCTGGTGAAGAACCAAAGTTTGAGTAGCTAAGTAACGCTACACGTGGTGTCATTTTCAAGCGACGAATCATCTTAGCAGCATGCACAGTAATTTCAGCAATTTGCTCCGCAGTTGGATTCAAGTTCACCGTGGTATCTGCCAAAAATAGCGGACCTTTCTTGGTGTTTAGTATGTACATTCCCGAAACAACGTTCACGTCTTTTTGCATGCCAATCGTTCGAATTGCTGGACGAACAGACGAACGATAACTGCGTGTGATACCAGTGATCATGGCGTCGGCATCTCCTTGGTCTACCATCATTGCGCCAAAGTAATTACGTTCGCGCATCAATGAAATGGACTCAAACTCAGTCATTCCTTTGCGTTTGCGTTTTTCAAAAAATTCTGATCCGTAAGCGATTCTGCGTTTTTCTTCCTCGTCGGATTTGCAGTCGATTATTTCTACTTCTGGCATCTCGATGCCATATTCAGTCATTAAATCGAGTATTTTTTGTTTACGTCCAAGTAAGATTGGGAAGGCAACGCCATCTTCATAAGCCTGTTGAGCAGCTTTAAGGATTTTAATGTTATCACCCTCTGGGAACACAACCGTTTTCGGATTTCCTTGCGCTTTCGTTGTGATATTACGGACAAGTTTATTGTCTAATCCCAATCGACTTTTCAGTTGATTTTCATAGTCCTCCCAGTTTTGTATCGGGAATTGTGCAACGCCTGATTCAATTGCCGCACGAGCTACCGCAGGTGCAACATAGTAAATCAAACGTGGGTCTAAAGGTTTTGGAATAATTTGTTCACGTCCAAAGGAGATGTTTTTTCCACCATAAGCCTCAATAACTTCCTCCGGAATAGTTTCCTTGGCAAGTGAAGCAATCGCTTTCACGGCGGCTAATTTCATTTCCTCGTTAATAGAAGTAGCGCGAACATCCAAAGCTCCGCGGAAAATGTATGGGAACCCCAAAACATTGTTCACTTGATTCGGATGGTCTGAGCGTCCAGTTGCCATAATGATATCCTTACGCACAGAAGTCGCCTCTTTGTAAGAGATTTCTGGTTCAGGATTCGCTAAAGCAAATACGATTGGATCTTTCGCCATGCTGGCAATCATTTCTTTCGAAACGAGTCCAGCCTTAGATAATCCTAAGAAAACATCCGCATTTTTAAACGCTTGATCGAATGGAATATCCTTCGGATGATTCGCGTAATACGCTTTCATCTCATCCAAATCAGTTCTACCTTTATGGATTAATCCTTTTGAATCGTACAAGTATAAGTTTTCTAATTGTACTCCAAGTGAATGGTACAAACGCGCACAAGAAATAGCCGCTGCACCAGCACCTGAGACAACAATTTTTACTTTCGAAATTTTCTTTTTAGCTAATTCCAATGCATTTAACAAGGCAGCAGAGCTAATGATTGCTGTACCGTGTTGGTCATCATGCATAATTGGAATATCGAGTTCTTCTTTCAAACGTCGCTCGATTTCAAATGCTTCCGGAGCTTTGATGTCTTCCAAATTGATTCCACCAAATGTTGGAGCTATAGCCTTTACCGTTTGAATGAACAATTCTGGATCTTTTGCATCTATTTCTATGTCAAAAACATCGATGTCTGCAAAGATTTTAAATAGTAGTCCTTTTCCTTCCATTACTGGTTTAGAAGCTTCCGGACCGATATCTCCCAATCCTAAAACAGCTGTACCATTTGTGATAACGGCAACTAAATTTCCTTTTGCAGTATATTTATAAACGTCTTCTTTGTTTTCTGCTATTTTCAAACAAGGTTCAGCTACACCCGGCGAATATGCCAATGACAAATCTCTTTGTGAAGAATATGGTTTTGTTGGAATTACCTCTATTTTTCCTGGCTTTCCAGAAGAG
>CAIRMS010000059.1 GCA_903879765.1 uncultured Flavobacteriales bacterium | reverse complement strand
GCAGCAAAATTTGCACGTCGAGAAGGTGTCGATTTCATCTTGGATCCAATGTTGAATTACATTGACTCAACTTTAAACGAACATATTGACGGATTAATGACCATCAAAAAAATGTTTGGTTCTGACAAATCAGATCTGTTCTAAAATGATTATTGAAAGTATTTCGAGAACCTAAAAAAAAGGTTTTGAACCTTTTTTCTTTATTGTTGTACCGCAAAAAAAACAAAAGTCCAACAATGATGAAACAGTTCCTTTTTTCCTTATTCGTACTTGCGGTTAGTCAAGTTAGTAATGCACAAATTAGTCCACGAAGAATCCAATTGGTGATTCTGTTTGATACCTCCAATAGCATGGATGGACTCATCGAACAGGCGAAATCGCGTATTTGGGCAATTGTTAATGAGGCAAGTGGATTAACATACCAAGGACAAACGCCGACCCTAGAAATTGCCATGTACGATTACGGAAATGCCGGATTAAGCATTGAAAGTAATTTTATCCGTCAGCAGTTACCTTTTACAAGTGATTTAGATTTGGTTTCGGAAAAATTATTTGGACTTCGAACGAATGGTGGCTCCGAATATTGTGGTGCCGTGATTTCGACTTCCTTGAATCAATTGAACTGGTCTGCTGATCCAGCGGATTTAAAAATGATTTACGTTGCAGGAAACGAACCGTTTACGCAAGGTCCTGTTTCGTACAAGGACGCTTGTCGTTTGGCTGAATCGAAACATGTGTTCATCAACACCATTTATTGTGGATCATATGATCAAGGTGTACGCGAGAATTGGAAAGACGGTGCAACGTGTTCGAAAGGTGATTATTTCAACATCAATTCAAACGACCGCGTGGTGAGCATTCAAACGCCATACGATGAGCAAATCAATCAGTTGAACATCCAACTGAATCAAACCTACATTTCTTACGGTAGTTTAGGAAAGGAAAACCGCATGAAACAAAAACGCGAAGATGACAATGCCTTGTTGCAAGGTGTCACTGTTTCTTCTGAACGCGCCTTGGTGAAATCGAAATCGGTGTACTCCAATGGAAGTTGGGACATGGTCGACGCAGCAAAAATGGATTCAACGATTGTTGGAAAATTGAAGGACGAAGAATTGCCAGAGGAACTCAAAGGAAAATCCACGGAGGAAAAAGAAGCGTACATCAAACAGAAAAGTGACGAACGGGCGAAAATCCAAAGTGAAATCGGTCAATTAGGAAAGCAACGGGAAGGATTTATTCAACAAGTAAAGACTACCCAAACTGGACAAACACCAAATGCGAAGGACGATTTCGGGACGGCGGTTTCTAAAAGTTTGAGGGAAAAAGCTATTTTGAACGGATTTAATTGATTTTTCGATGCATTTGATGCTTACATTTGTGTAAGAATCAGCTATGAAAGAACTCGAACATTACTTCCAACACATTGATCCAGTTTTTGCGGCATTTCTCGCAACAACCTTTACCTGGCTTGTCACTGCAGCCGGCGCTTCCTTGGTTTTCTTCTTTAAAAACATGCACCGTGGACTCCTCGATGGCATGTTAGGATTTACCGGTGGTGTCATGGTAGCGGCTAGTTTTTGGTCCTTGTTATTACCATCAATCGAACTTTCCGAACGTTTGTATCCAACAATGTCGTGGATGCCTGCGGCCGTTGGATTCCTTGTCGGAGCATTGTTTTTGTTCTTTTTAGACAAAAAACTCCCACATTTACACATCAATTTCAAGGAGGAAGAAAGTGAAGGTGTGAAAACGCAATTACACAAAACAACCTTGCTTGTATTAGCGATTACCTTGCACAACATTCCCGAAGGACTAGCAGTCGGAGTACTTTTTGGCGCCGCAGCACATGGAATGGAAGGGGCAACAATTGCCGGAGCAATCGCACTAGCGATCGGAATTGGTATTCAGAATTTCCCAGAAGGATTTGCCGTTGCGATGCCATTAAGAAGGGCAGGAGCGAGTCGTTTTAAAAGTTTCATGTATGGACAACTGTCTGCGATCGTTGAGCCAATAGCGGGCGTTATTGGAGCTGTTGCCGTGATCTACATGGAACCCATTTTACCTTTCGCGCTTTCGTTTGCTGCTGGAGCGATGATTTTCGTAGTGGTGGAGGAAGTGATTCCGGAAACCCAGCGTGATAAATACACAGATGTCGCCGTTCTTGGTTTCATCGGTGGATTCCTCGTGATGATGATTTTGGATGTGGCTTTGGGCTAAATCTTAATACGTCATGATTTCATTCAAGTACTTTTTGATCAACTGAAATTCCTTTTCTTAGATTTTGCCTATGAGTTTTGTCAGTCGGTCTTTCGATATGGAGCGAATGTGATGCGTCAGAATTTCTGATTCGGTTGTAAGTCCGTTTTGCTCCGTTGGATGTAAGACCACATCTCCTTTGTAATCCTTGATTTTTATCGTCAGTGGACAACATATAACCGTGTTCAAATGCGTATTGAGTAAGTTTCCACTCACAATCACGACAGGACGCATTCCAGCCTGCTCGCTTCCTTTGACCGGATTCAAATTGGCAAACCAAAGTTCTCCCTGCTTCATAGTGATTCAGGATCTTTCAGTTGCTTGTGGTATTCAGCCATTCCTTCCTCGGCGATTTGAAACAGATTGGTGTCCTCGCTCATTTCTTTGTACGAACGAACATAGGCCGCTTTGTTCAATTCTTCCAAGTACAGGGTGAGTGCCTTTTCGATGAGTTTATTTTTAGGAATTCCGAATTCCTTCGATTTATCCTGCAATTGTTGCAAGAGGCTTTCTGGAAGTGAGCTAGTGTATGTTGTCATAATAT
>CAIRMS010000058.1 GCA_903879765.1 uncultured Flavobacteriales bacterium | reverse complement strand
GATCACCGTCCATGTTGTTTTCCAACAAGTCTTTTAGTCCATCTTTGGATTGGAATTTCTCCCCATTGTAATACATGGCTAAACCACGATTCAAATAGCAATAATTCCACATCATTTTATCCAAATACACTGTTTTGAAAGCATATTTCTTGAAGATTGTTTCATCCGGAATGAATTCAACGTAGGTTCCGTTTACTTCATCTGTTTTCTCAATCGGATATTCCTTCACGAGTTCTCCTTTCGAAAATTCAGCAGCTACCTTTTCTCCTTCACGCACCGAATAAACCATGAAATAAGATGAAAGCGCATTTACAGCTTTTGTCCCGACCCCGTTTAGTCCAACGGATTTTTTAAATGCTTTTGAGTCGTATTTACCACCGGTATTCATTTTGGAAACAACTTCCACCACTTTTCCGAGTGGAATTCCACGTCCATAATCGCGAACAGAAACTTTTCCGTCCTTGATTTTAATATCGACGCGTTTTCCATTCCCCATAACGAACTCATCGATACAGTTATCCACGACTTCTTTCACGAGGATGTAAATCCCGTCATCAGCTGCTGCACCGTCACCTAATTTCCCGATGTACATTCCGGGACGAAGACGAATGTGTTCCTTCCAATCGAGGGAACGTATGTTATCTTCAGTATATTGATTTTCTGCCATTTCGGTTTTTGAGATTTTCGCAATAACAAAAATAACTTTTAGAAGCACTGAAAACACAACAAAAGTTGCTTTTTTATGAACGAATTTCCGTTGATAAAAGCCTTTCATTCAAGAACTAAGTCGAAATCACCCTAAGGTTCCAATTCCTCTTGTCCAATTCGTATGAATTTCAGTCGAAACAATTGTGTTTTCGGCTCAAAATCCTATCTTTGCCTCCAAATTTGAATTGAACCATGGCTAATACTTCCGACATCCGAAATGGATTGTGCATCCGTCACAATGAAAAACTTTATCAAATCATCGAATTTCAACACGTGAAACCAGGAAAAGGCCCTGCGTTTGTACGTACGAAAATGCGTCAAATTGAATCTGGAAGAGTGATTGACAATACCTTCTCTGCTGGACATAAAATTGATCCTGTTCGCATTGAAAACCGTGAATACCAATACCTTTATCAAGAACCTGAATCCTATGTATTCATGAACAATGAAACATACGAACAAGTAAATATTCCGTTGAAAATGGTCGAAAAACCGGGATTCTTACAAGAAGGAATGATCGCTAACATCCTTTTCCACGCGGAAGAAGAGACGCCACTAGTTGTTGAATTGCCGATGTACATCATTTCTGAAGTAACGTATACGGAGCCTGGTGTAAAAGGCGATACAGCGACAAATTCCATGAAGCCAGCAACAATTGCAACCGGAGCTGAAGTAAAAGTTCCTTTGTTCATCGACAATGGCGAGGTGATTAAAATTGACACGCGCACTGGCATCTATGTGGAGCGAGTGAAGAGATAAAGGTTTCAGGCATGAAAGATTGGATAATTATTTTTTCTAAATTTACGCATAGTTAAATTTTATAAATAGTTAATCTTATTTACATTCCATTCATTAACTTAAATCTTCTAAATGATGAAACGTAACATTGTATTCCTAGAGAAAGTATTTTCTTCGATTGTTTTAGTCTCTCTTTTCCTTCCTTACATGGGAGATGTCACGCCCTTTAG
>CAIRMS010000057.1 GCA_903879765.1 uncultured Flavobacteriales bacterium | reverse complement strand
CGAACAAAGCTCACGTGGCCTTATCGGTAGAAATCGACCCTGTGACAAATGCTAAGAAATACAGTGTGGACAATAAAGAGGTTCCTTATGATCAGATTGGCTCTGTACTTGTAAAAGAAACACAAAAGAAAGGCGACAGCACCGTTGTCTTGCGTATTCCTTTCGATTCTAAAGTGCAAGAATTAGTTGATTTACTTGAAATTGGCATGGTCAATCAATTAAAAATGATCATCGCTACGAAGGAGCATAGTTAGATTTACGGGAACATTTCGTTAAACACAAAAAAGCTAAAGATGAGTGCATATATCGACATATTTGAGAAAGATTACATGGAATCTAGAAGTGAAGTCAAGAAATCCTTGGTGTACACATCGATTTCCCTGTTAGTGCTTTTCATTATTTTGATGATCACGTCATTCAACATCCTTCCAGCCATTCCAGAAGACATTCCACCATTAAAATCAGACGAGGTCATTGAATTGTTTGAAATGGAACATGTGGAATTAATTCCTGAAGAAAGAGGAAGTCGTGGTGGAGGAACATCATCTGATGCGCCCATTGATCAACCACAAGACCAAACAGAACGAGTAGCTACAAGTCATTCTAGTGATTTCACGACAACAAGCGGTCAATCGAATAACCACAACACAAACAATTCTAACAACCCTACTTCTACCACAGTTCGTGGAACGAATTACTTTGGGACAGGAGGCAGTGGTGGCGGGACAGGCTCTGGAAATGGACCGTTTGGAGGTTCAGGTAGTGGTCCGGATGATGGTGTTGGTCCAGGCAAAGGGACAGGAAGCGGAAAAGCACGCGTGCGTTTAAACAACATTACAGAGAAACAATACAACATCGATGTTGATTGTGTAGTTGCATTAAAATTAACGTTTAATGCAGAGGGCGTTGTTACGGATTGCCGACAGATTAAATCCGTCACCACATGTACTAATCAAAGTATTATTAATGACGTTATTCGACAGGTGAAGCAGCAAGTGCGTTTCAATAAAGACCCTGGCGCACCGCTTGCACAAGCAGATTATACCATTCGACTAAACGCAAGATAACATCGACTTATTTAGCGAAAAGATTCATCGCTTTTTCCACCATTAATTTAGATCCCACGTAATATGGAATGCGTTGGTGTAATTTACTTGGTTGAATTTCCATGATGCGTTGTTCACCAGTTGTCGCAAGTCCACCAGCTTGTTCAGCAATAAAGGCTAAAGGATTACATTCATACAACAAGCGCAATCTTCCTTCAGGAGCAGATGGAACTGCTGGATAGATGTATATTCCACCTTTAATCATATGGCGGTGGAAATCAGCCACAAGAGAACCGATGTATCTACCAGAGTAAGGTTTACCCGTTTGATTATCGTAACTCTGACAATAATTGATGTAGGCTTTTAATCCAGGATCAAAATCATTTAAATTCCCCTCATTTACAGCGTAAATACGTCCATTTTCTGGCATTTTCATGTCAGGATGTGAAAGGAAAAACTCACCAATGCTTGGATCTAATGTGAATCCATTCACTCCATTCCCAGTTGTATAAACTAAAATCGTTGAAGATCCATAAAGCACGTATCCCGCAGCGACTTGTTCCGTTCCAGGCTGCAACATATCTTCCAATGTTGCTTTTGTTCCTTGCGGAGAAATACGTCGATAAATAGAAAAGATGGTGCCGATAGAAACATTTACATCGATGTTACTGGAACCATCCAATGGATCAAATAACACAACATATTTTCCATATTGAGATTGCTCCGATTCGAATGCTAAAAAATCATCATTTTCTTCTGAAGCGATCCCACAAACTTCTCCTCCATTGGAAAAAGCTCGAATGAATGCTTCATCCGCTACAACATCTAATTTTTGCTGTTCCTCACCTTGAACATTTTGACCACCTTGGGCGCCCAAAATATGTTCAACGAGTCCAGCTTTACGCACATCATTGCTTACTATTTTAGATGCAAGTACAATGTCATTTAGCAATCTTGAAAGTTCACCTGTTGCGTAGGGAAAGTGACTTTGATTCGTCACGATAAACTCGTGCAGCGTGATCAATCTCGACATGGTATAAATTAGATAGAAAACATGCTACCGTGCTCGTTTCCAATTTGAATTGGGTTCACGATCAAGGTTGGAATTAAGGCATCGTTTGTTATGATGTATTGCTCGTAATTTGTTGTTAACGCTGACAAGAAATTATTGCGATTCAAGTTCATGATGGCAATTAAATCTGCGTCAACACTTACGGCATATTTTACAACTTCTTTATCAAATCCACTTCTTGAAACAATGGCAGAAGTCATTTCGATGTTTCTGTCTTTAAAGAAACTTTCAGAAAAAGTAATGTTGGACAATACGTGGTGACGAAGGTACTCATCCGTTTCATCTGGTGTTACCACGTGGACTTTTGAATTAAAATACTTTGCCAAATTAGCAACAATCGATAATTTTTGTTTAGTCTCTTTGTGTAAATCCATTGGCACAACGATGGAATCGTATCCAGTTACTTTAACAGATTTCTCTTGAACGATTATAAACGGAACTTGTGAACTTGTTACCACTTTCAATGCGTGACTACCTGTAATGTGCTGCCAACCATGTGCTCCGTGCGTTCCCATGAAAATTAACTCAGCTTGGTGCTCTGCTGCAAAAGCTCCGATATCTTCAAAAATACTACCAATGCGAACATTTGGTTGAATAGAAACTCCCTCACCAGCAAATTTTGAGATTACATCTTGTAATTGCACAAAGGCATCTTCAATTTGATTTTCCTTCGAAACAACGTGTAAAATCTGAACAATGGCGTTTAGGGGTTTAGCAGTTGCAATAGCGTGTTGTAGAGCGATATCCGCAACGATCGTAAAATCATGAGGTACGATAAAAGTTTTTTGTTGCATAGTTGTATTTTTTACAAAATTAAGACAAAGTGACTAAAGAACGCACTAGTTTTATCTTTATTTTTGTATGAAGGTGATTTACTTTTCAAGACAAAAACAGGATTATGCCAATTATTGGAAAACTCATCCAAAAAACGACTGCGTTAAGCTTCAAACGAAATGCAAAAAAAGGAATTGATTACCGTCATCAACTAGAAGCATTACGCAATACGATTGACCGAGCGAAAAGTACGAAGTTTGGTTTTGTGTACTCGTTTCACTCCATTTTAGATAAAACGGATGTGGTTTCGCAGTATCAAAAAATGGTTCCAATTGTCGACTACGAGGAGTTTCATGAAAAATGGTTGAAAGATTCGATCGCCGGAGTAAAGGACCACACTTGGAAAGGAAGGATTAAATATTATGCTTTATCTTCCGGAACAACAGGGTCGCCAAGTAAGCGGATACCCGTTACGACAGAAATGATTCGCTCATTTCAGCGTGTCAGTTTAAGACAATTTTCAATTTTACATGAATTAAATTTACCAGAAGAATTTTATTCTGCCAGTATACTTGCTGTAGGTGGTTCCACCAAACTCACGAAGAAAAGCACACATATTGAGGGAGATTTAAGTGGTATCTTGAAGAAACATACATCGATCATTGCAGCACCATTTACGAAACCTTCAAAAAAAATTACCAATTTAAAAAATTGGAAAGAAAAATTGCCCTTGATGATTGAACAGGCGCCAAACTGGAACATTGGTATTATCGCAGGTATTCCGAGTTGGTGTATTTTGTTGATGGAAGAAATCGTCAAACATTACCAATTGAATTCGATTCATGACATTTGGCCAAATTTACATGTATATGTACACGGTGGAATTTACATGGAACCTTACCGCGAACGACTAGAAAAAATATGTGCACAAAAAGTAGAGTTACTTGACACATATTTAGCAAGTGAGGGTTATTTTGGTTACCAAACAAGTCCCGGTCGAAAAGGCATGAAATTATTGATGAACAACGGTATATTTTTTGAATTCGTACCTTTTAATTCTGAATACTTCGATGAAAACGGTGAATTAATCAATCCAAATAAAGCGTTTACAATCAGTGAGGTAAAAGAAGGGGTTGACTACGCATTAGTTATTACAACGAATGCTGGATTATGGCGTTACCTCATCGGTGATCTGGTTCGTTTTGTTGATTTAGAAGCACATGAGATTATCATTTCTGGCAGAATAAAACAGTTTTTAAGTTTATGTGGCGAGCATCTTTCTTTGGACAACATAAACCAAGCTTTGATGAAAGTGTCACATTCCAAAGGCATCACTATTTCAGAGTATACCCTTTTTGCTGGAGAAGATCGTCAGATTCATCATTGGTACGTAGGCTCGGATATCCCGTTTGATTCTGAGCATATTATCGATGAATTGGACAAAGAACTTTGCTTATTAAATGATGATTACGCCTACGTTCGCAAATACAACTTAGAGAAACCGATGCTTACGATTGTCCCGACCGAAACATTTTATGGATTTTTAGAATCCTTGGGGAAATTAGGTGCCCAAAACAAAATGCCACGTGTACTAAATAAAGAACAGGCGGGAAAATGGATAGATTACATTAACGCAAACGATTGCCGCTAAACAAGGAGTTTTTTGTAAATGTATAAGCGAAATTTACTTCTATTGAGTGGCGGTAAGCACTCGAAATACGCCCCATGTCGTAATCATAAGATAGACCTAAATCAATCGGTCCGAAATTAAAAGAAAAATAAGGCGCAATGGTTCCCATTGATCTGAAATAAAAACCCATTAAAAGTGATTGTGAGCTTACGAGATTAGTAATTTCAGAATTAGCTCTGAAGTTGGAGCGATAAAATAATCCAAGAATCGTTTCTTTATGAGGGCCTTGAAAGAGTTGCGTTACGCTTAGTTCCATACTTGATTTGTCATCAAAAGCGTATTTAACTTGTGAGTTAAGGCAATATTTTCTAAAAAGGCGATCCGTTGTTAGACTGTTATAATTTAATCTAGGACTGTTTACATGTGCGATGGCAAATCCACCCATAAATGCAAAATCTCCACTACTTAAATTAGGCTTATTTCCTGGGACATAACGGTAGTTCATGCCTAGTCCGGCATCAAGATAAGAAAACGAGGTGAAATCATTCGCTTCGCCAGAATAAACAGTTGGATCTAATGAACTTCCATTCCATTGCGAGTAGTAAAGTAAGCGAGAGAAATCGGCACTTCGGTTACAAATTGCTGTTTGAATTCCTGCCGACAGCCAGTGTCCCTTGGCTAATGGAAGATGTCCACTCACCGACGTTCCAAATGATTTTTGAGACATTTTTGAATCTCCTCCGATGTCATTGCTAAAGAACACACCAATACCAGCGTATGCTTTCGTGCTTTTCTTGGTTTTACCAACGGAAAATTCTCCCATCCCGTAACTCGTCATGAACTGAGTGCCAGAGCCCAGCCATTGATTCCGATTTTGCAAGCTGATTCTCTCAAATCCTTGGTGCATCGAAGTTGTTGACGGATTCCAAATAGGCATTGTTTTATCAATTTGCGTCAAGTGATAGTCTTGTGCAAAAACCGAGAATCCAACTAAACAAAAAAGCAAGGTGTTGATCTTCATTTTTTAGCTTATCGAATTAAGGTAATATTTCCTGACATTTTTTTCTTTGTTCCACCGGAATAAGTCACATCGCATATATACGCATAAACACCTGTGTTCAACAATTTTCCTTTGTAGGTTCCATCCCATTTGAATGTTTTGTTGTTCGATTCAAACACACAGTTCCCCCAACGGTCAAAGATTTTAAATCCAATTGATTCAATGTTTTTACCAACGATGATTTGGTACACATCATTGTCTTCATTACCGACATTATCTGGTGAAAAAGCAGTTGGAATATGTATGCCATCCGCACACTCTGGAGAACTCGCATTCGGGTCACATGGATTCAGAGGATCTGATCCTTGTGTTACCTCAAGGGCATCGTTATATCCATCTCCATCCGTATCTGGATTATTTGGGTTTGTTCCAAGGACTCCTTCTTGTGCGTCGGTTAAGCCATCGAAATCTGTATCAATTTGGCAACCAGGCAATGTATCATCGGGATCACATGGATTCAGTGGATCCGAGGCATTTGTGACTTCCGTTCCATCGTTCACACCATCTCCATCTGTATCTGGATTTGTTGGATTCGTTCCTGCCAATCCTTCTTGCGTATTTGTTAATCCGTCGCTATCTTGGTCACAAGGTCCAGCGTTTGGATTAGGTATACATGGATTTGCGTTGTCTGGATCCAATTCATTCATCACACCATCTCCATCTGTATCTGTAATCATGGATTCCAGTGCGTCAATAATTCCATCACCATCGGTATCGAGTGGTGTTGCAGGATTTGGTCCAAGTTCGATACAGTCATTTTCACCATCACCATCCGTATCTACTACGTTCGGATCTGTTCCTGCAGCCACTTCAACTGTATTCAAACATCCATCTCCATCTAAATCTGGAATATCTGGCACAAAAACAGCTACGATGGTTTCTGGACCATTGATGTTAATGAAATTCGAATCTAATGTACTTGCTAAGCCCATTGGTCCAGTTGTGTAGGTCCAATGGTCAAAAATATACCCTGTATTTGCTTTCGCCTTCACGTTGGTCTGAATACCTCCGAAATAAGTTGTTGACCAAGGATACGTAGGTGGGGTAATTGAATTCACTTTGATTGTTCCGGCATTCACTGGTGACACATCAAACGTCACTGGAAAAGGCCCCGTTAATTGATAACAATCAATTAAACCTTGTTCCATGGCAAGGCAGCGTTGATTGATGAAATTTCTTAATTGCGTCACTCGTGACTGCCAACCGTTGTAAGTCCCACCCCATTTTGTACAATGGGCTGTCATCTCAGGTGCAATTTCATTTACCATGCTGTCAAGCAGTGCCAACATACTTGTACAACTGAATGATGTATTAATTAGGTCAATATAGCGTGTTATATAATATTGCTCAACAATCGGATTTTCATTTATTAACTTTTCGAGAATATCCGTATGGCCTTGCCCACCTGGGTTCGGTAAATTCTCGGCATTACACGGATCAGCATTCGCGCTCGGGTCAGGAATACCAGTATAATTGATGTAATGTCCAAAAGTCGCGTCCATATCCCAAAGTGCATAGCGCCATTTCTTTTTATCTCCGGCTGGATCTAATCCTCTCCACCAAGCTGTATTCCAATTTAACCAATCTTGGTTTACTGTGTAGGAGTTTATCATGAAATAATCGGCTAATGATTGCCAATTGAAGAGGGAATCAACGTAATTATAATTCGTCGCATTTCCCATATTATTGGTCATGATATAATTTCTTAGCGCATTCCAGTTTGGTTGTGCATTGGGAGCACCATACTCTTGCCACGTACCGCCCCAAGTTTTCAAGTATTGTAGGTTGAATTTATTTTGTCCAAAATAAATATCAGTATAGTCGTGGTCATCAGCTTTTTCGCGAATTTCATAAACCCCCCAGTAATTTCCATTTAGGTAAACGACAGCAGGACGCCATGTGCGTTCATCAAGTTTCATGTCCGCACGAATTGATAAGGTATGAATAAACGCATCGCGTATGTGTGCACCTTGTTCAAAAGGATAATTGTCACTTGCACCAGGTTTAAGAATCAAACGTTGGAATGCGTCACGGCTCTTTTCTGGAAAAATAACGTGTTCAATATCTCCATTATGTCCATATTGGTCGCGGCAAATGAAATCAAAACCTCGTTGAGGATAAGACCATGAGTCGTTACCATGTTTGTTAAAATCACCTTCCGCTTCATCTATGAAGGAACCGTCTTGTTCAAATAATTCGAATCCACCAATTCTATTGGCAGGATTCTGACTCCCATTTGCGACCAATGAAAACACTCCTTGACTACATACTGAAACAACAGGTACCGTATGGGTAACATTAATAAAATAGGTGTTCGTTTCAATAAAAGAAGATAGTGTGGTTCCAAATGCAGCTGCTCGCAATACTTTTGTGGTGGGGATGTTAATTGGTGTAGAGTAAACGGTAGAAGTTGCCGTTGGATTCGAGCCATCCAAGGTATATCTGATTGTTGCCGTTGGGTCAGCGCAGGTAATTGTGACCGTCTGAGCCGATGGATAAAAACCAGGAGCCACGCTGAAAACAGGCTTTGGAGGGTAGAAATTAACCGCTCCTGCGTTGTTTGCATTAGGTGTTGGGGTAGTAAACAATTTGAAATCCACCGCTGCGTTTGTCGATCTTCCAACAGAGTGATCTGCCTTTGTTAAATGAACGATTTTAAATGAATCCACGACATTGCCAAATGTATTTGAAAGAATGATCCAGTCCCCATCCGTTTGAGTAAGATTAAAATTAGGATGGTATTCGTTTCCGTTCACCAGATCCCTCTTCGAACAGAAAACCATTTTAAATCCATTTGCTGCGATAGATCCACTTGGAATCATCCATTTTGTCAAGTTGGATGCTTTATCCGAAAGGTACCATCCCGTCAGATCAACGGGAGCTGCAGTGACATTATACAATTCAACCCAATCCTCTTTTTCACCATAGGCATCTGAGGGTCCCGCTATGTTCGAACAAGAATATTCATTGATAACCACTTGACTGAATGCAATTTGATTAAAAGCAAGTAGGATCAAACTGAGTAGGAGTTGTTTCATAGTTTTTGATTAAGAGCGACTAAAATTAACGAAAAGTCAAGCAATTTCCAATATTCAAAACGTGTAATGTTAAAACAAGTTGTTTTTTTTGTTAAAATTGCATGAATAAAAATTCTTTGATTATGAAAAATAGCTTTCTCCTACTTCTTTCCATTCTTATTTTTAGTGTTTCTACATCTTGTAAAAAAGTAGAGGGAACCGGAGGTGGAGCAACCATTAAAGGGATTATTCAAGAGCAAAAGTATAATGCTTTAGGCAATGTAATTGCCGAGTATCCTGGAAGTGATATTGATGTCTATTTAATTTACGGCACAGCCGATCAGTTTTATGATGAAGATGTAAAAACAAGTTATGACGGGTCTTTTGTTTTTAACTACCTACAAAAGGGAACTTACACCGTGTTTGTTTATGAAGATGATGCCACGCAGCCAAGTGGAAAGAATGTAGTGAAACAAACCTTTGAAGTAACAGAAAAAGGTCAAGTGGTAGATTTAGGCACGATAAACATCCGTAAAATCTAATGAAATCATTTTTTGCTCTTTTGGTTTTCTGTTTACATTTCAGTGGGATTCACAGTCAGTCTACCGTTTTTCAAGTTTGGAACGAGTTAGGTGTGAGTGGGAAATTAAACAAAGAATTCTCTTATGGAGTGGATTTAACAACACGTTTTGGGAACGACGGACTTAGTACCATTTTCCCTCAATTATCATTGAAGTATAAACTAAATAAGTATGTTCGGGTGTCTATTGATTACCGTTTGATTGGAAAAAAAGAGCTTAACGGAAATTTTTTAACCAGTAATCGCATTAATGGTAACCTTCAGCTTTCTTATGGAATCAAACGTCATTCATTCGGATTTAGAACGCGGTATCAGTACTCTTTCAATAATTTAGGAGGCCCATATGAATCTGAGTTTGATCAAGCGATTCGTTTTAAACCAAGTTATTCATTTGACATCAATAATAGTTTTTTAACGCCCAATTTGAGTTGCGAGTTCTTTTATAACCCATTAACAGGGGAAAACGGAAAACAATTTACAAGGATTCGTTATTATGTGGGTGTTGAGCTGGAACTTGATGGTCCACATGGTTTCGAATTAGGCTATTTTTATGATCAAAAAATTCAAGTTGCAAATCCGATAAATCGCAGTATTCTAAACCTTTCTTATTCCTATGCGATAGGTCAAGTGAAAAAGAAAGAGCCGGCAAAACGCACAGGCGTCCGATTTTTGTAGGTTTTAAGTGGTCTCATCATATTGGTCCGCCATCAAACGATCCAATACAATTTGCAAATTCAATTCCTTTTTTTCTTGACGCATTTGAATAGCTGTTTGCGTAAAAAATTGATGTTGCTTCAAGAATTTTACTTGGATTTCATCCCATTGTTTGCGTGATTCTAATTTCCCCATTTCGGTTAATTCTAGTCGCAGGCGGTCAGCTATTTTCTCAAAATCATCAGTCCCTAGGTAATCTAAATCGGCATCACAAATGATTTCTTGCAGCTTGTTAATTGGTTTGTGTGGAAATTTTGTTACGTGAATAAGTTCTACAATTGTTTTTACGTGTTGTTCTGTGTATCCGTATTTTGGGAGGATTTCCCTTGCCATTCGCGCACCAATTTCTTCATTGTTATCGTACCTTTCGATAAATCCGGCATCGTGTAAAATCGCCGCAGTTTTCAATAAAAATAGCCCTTCATCTGTCACACCTTCAAGCAATGCAATTCGTTCTACCGACTTTACGACATCTTTTGTATGCCTCAAGGAATGGTAATACAATTTGTCAGACAAGTTCTTTTCTAGAAATGAAAGCACATTGTGTTCCGTTTTATAGTATTTAATCGAGCTGTAATGGTGTAATTTTTTGATTTCTTCAAACCGAGAATTTGGCAACAAACCTTCTCCATTGAGGGAGAGCTCTGGTTTTATGCGATTAACCACATATGTATCGACTTTCTCACGTGATTTTGTAAGTGCTTTTCCTTTGTATTCACATTCAAAATAAGGCTCAATAAATTGGAATGTACTTCCTGTAATTGTAACTTTCCCTGGTTCACCTAACATCTCCATTCGTTGAGCTAGATTTACTGTTGATCCCCAAATATCGTAAGCTAATCGAATATTCCCGATGATTCCAGCAATAACAGGT
>CAIRMS010000056.1 GCA_903879765.1 uncultured Flavobacteriales bacterium | reverse complement strand
GTAAAGCACCAGGAGTTATCTTTCGTCAACCAGTAACTGAGCCTCTTCAAACAGGTATCAAAGCGGTGGATGCGATGATTCCAATTGGACGTGGACAACGTGAGTTAATCATTGGTGACCGTCAAACAGGAAAAACGACTGTTGCGATCGATACAATCATCAACCAACGTGAGTTTTACGATCGTGGTGAGCCTGTTTACTGTATTTATGTAGCTATTGGACAAAAAGGTTCAACAGTTGCAGGAATTGTTAAAAAATTAGAAGATGCTGGTGCAATGGCTTACACAACCGTTGTCGCTTCCAATGCATCTGATCCAGCTCCAATGCAGTTTTATGCTCCAATGACTGGTGCAGCGGTAGGAGAATACTTTAGAGATTTAGGGAAACCAGCTTTAATTGTTTATGATGATTTATCTAAACAAGCAGTTGCTTACCGTGAGGTATCCTTGTTATTACGTCGTCCACCAGGACGCGAGGCATACCCTGGGGATGTATTCTACCTTCACTCCCGTTTATTAGAGCGTGCAGCGAAAGTTATTGCTGATGATAATATCGCGAAACAAATGAACGACCTTCCAGCTTCATTGAAAGATAAAGTAAAAGGTGGTGGTTCATTAACAGCACTTCCAATCATTGAAACACAAGCAGGTGACGTTTCGGCTTACATTCCAACAAACGTAATTTCCATTACTGATGGACAAATCTTCTTGGAAGGTGACTTGTTTAACTCTGGTATTCGTCCAGCGATTAACGTAGGTATCTCCGTTTCACGTGTAGGAGGATCTGCACAGATTAAATCCATGAAAAAAGTTGCTGGTACATTGAAATTAGACCAAGCGCAATACCGCGAACTAGAAGCGTTTGCGAAATTTGGTTCTGATTTGGATTCAGCTACTAAAAACGTATTGGATAAAGGAGCGCGTAACGTAGAAATCTTGAAACAAAAAGAAGGTGATCCATACCCAGTTGAAAAACAAATTGCGATCATATACGTTGGAGTAAAAGGACTTATCCAAAATGTTCCAATCAACCAAGTTAAAAACTTCGAGAAAGATTATTTGACCGTATTAGAAGCGAAACATGCTGACACATTAGTAGCATTGAAAGCTGGTAAATACACAGATGAAATCGAAGCTGTTTTAACGAAAGTTGCGAAAGAAGTCGCTGAGAAATTCTAATTGTTCCCCATCATTTGATTGAAGATAAACATCAAGAATGGCTAATTTAAAAGAAATACGTAACCGAATCGCCTCTGTCGGTTCAACGATGCAGATCACTTCAGCAATGAAGATGGTTTCTGCAGCTAAGTTGAAGCGTGCACAAGATGCAGTTACGCAAATGCGTCCATACGCTGGAAAACTGAAAGAAATCCTAGAGAACTTAAGTGCTACACTAGATCTTTCTGAGAATGCTTTTTCAGAGCAACGCGAAGTAAAAAATGTTTTAGTTGTTGGTATTACATCAAACCGTGGTTTGTGTGGTGGATTCAATAATAACATTATCAAACGTACTGG
>CAIRMS010000055.1 GCA_903879765.1 uncultured Flavobacteriales bacterium | reverse complement strand
CACGAATTAGTAGCATTTGCGAAAGAACATGGAATCAAACATGATGTCTGTGGAAAAGTGGTCGTAGCCACGGATGCGAGCGAACTTCCAAACATGGAACGCGTGTTTAAAACAGGTCTCGAAAATAAAATCGAAGGTATTCAAATGATTACAGCTGACGAAGTACGAGACATCGAACCTTTTGTTAAATCAATCGGGGGTATACATGTTCCTTGTACAGGAATCATTGACTTTAGAGGAGCGACGATTAAAATGGTTGAAATTGCATTAGCCATGCAGGAGAACAGTAAGCTTTTTCTTGAAACGGAAGTTTTATCCATTGACAAAGGTGAGGAAAACTCTACGATTCATACGTCAAAAGGTTCTTTCCAAGCGGAATACTTGGTTTTTTGTGCTGGATTGCAGGCGGACAGGTTAGCGAGAAAAGATGGTGTGAAGTTAAAGGAACAAGTAGTTGGATTCAGAGGAGATTATTATGAATTAACTCCGGAAGCAAAACATAAAGTAAAAAACTTAATTTATCCTGTTCCTAATCCTGATTTTCCATTCTTGGGTGTGCATTTTACACGCATGACAGACGGAGAAGTTGAATGTGGTCCAAATGCTGTATTTACATTTAAACGTGAAGGATATGGTAAAACAGATTTTTCAATGAAAGACACATATGATGCCTTGACATATGGAGGTACTTGGAAGTTATTCTTTAACAACATGAGTTTTGGAATCAACGAATACCGACGAGCTTTTTCAAAGAAGTTATTTTTAAAAACCTTGCAGCGAATGATGCCAGATTTAACGATGGACGATATTCATCCGGGAAGATCAGGTGTGCGCGCCTTGTTATTAGCGGAGGATGGAGATACAAGAGATGATTTCCGAATAGAATACCACGGTAAATCCATTCACGTGTTGAATGCTCCTTCACCAGCAGCTACGGCTTCACTTGCCATCGGACAATACATTGCTGACGAGGCAGAAAAACAATTTAACTTGAAATAGTCTCCGGATTTTATTGTCTCGTTAATTTCCCTTCTTTCCAATCTTGGATCAATTTTGCCCATGAATAAGGGTTCAATAAATTGTTTACAGGAAGTTGTCCATTTGTGTATAATCGAGTGTTTCTCATGTTATAGGCATTTCCGGAAGCCAAAGATGCATCGGCTTCTAATCGAGCAGCAACAAAAGCCAATGACTCACCAGATAGTTCCTTTTGAGCACGACGCACATCGTCCTCGTATGGAGTCATATTCACAAAGTAATCGGCAAATTGCGAACGAGTTGGCCATGGATGTACCACTACCGTAGGTAAAACCAAAGTGTCGCGAACCAACATATGAATGATGCTGTAACGATTATCCTTTAAGGTGTCAGGGACGATAAATGGAGATGTTTGAAATCCTTCACGGGAAAAGAAAACCGTGTCGCCAGGCTGTGTCACCAACGTAAAAAAACCATAGAAATCCGATACGACACCTTTCTTTAGCGAGCGATTATAAGCAGTTGAATAGGGAAGAGGAATGGACTCCTCCGTTACGACAACTCCTGATAATTGAATGAGTTGGGTGTTTTTTTGTCCATATGAAGCAAAGCAAGGTGCAAGAATCAATAGATATAATAAAGTCTTCATAGGTGTAATTTCTATACAAGGTTAAGTAAAAAGCTGCAAATGCTCAATTATTAGGAATTATTTAACAATTGACCGTCGCTAAAACGAAAAACCTGCCAATTTATTACTAAATTTGCAAGAATTTATTACAAAAAAAATAGGTTCACATGTCTCTTGATAATCTACAAAAAATTTCTGAAGGATTAACTTACGATGATGTTCTGTTAGCACCTGCTTACTCAGAAGTTCTACCTCGTGAAGTTTCCCTTAAAAGTAAATTTACGCGCAACATCACGGTGAATACACCAATCGTATCAGCAGCAATGGATACGGTAACTGAATCCGAATTGGCGATTGCAATTGCACAACAAGGTGGAATAGGTGTCGTACACAAAAACATGACAATCGAGCAACAGGCAATGCAAGTGCGAAAAGTGAAACGTTCGGAAAGCGGAATGATCATTGATCCAATTACCTTGTTAGAAAATGCCCTAGTTCAGGATGCTCTTCAATTAATGAAAGAAAACAGCATCGGAGGAATTCCTGTTGTGAATGAGCAAAAGGTGTTAAAGGGAATTCTTACAAACCGCGATTTGCGTTTCGAAAAGAATATGTTGCGTCCAGTGACGGAAATCATGACTTCTGAAAACATCATTACAACGGGTGAAACAACAGATTTGACTACCGCAGAAGTTATTTTACAACAAAATAGAATTGAAAAATTACCAGTAGTTGATGATCAAAATCGCTTAATTGGCCTAATTACGTACCGTGATATTATTAAAGTAAAAGAACATCCTTATTCTTGTAAGGATTCTTTGGGCAGATTGCGTGTAGCTGCTGCTGTTGGTGTGACACATGATACAATGGACCGTGTCACAGCATTAGTGGAAGCAGGTGTAGATGCAATTGTGATAGATACAGCTCATGGTCATACCAAAGGAGTGGTGGAACAATTAAAAAGTGTCAAAGCGAAATTTCCAGCATTGGATGTTGTCGTTGGAAATATAGCAACGGCAGAAGCTGCGAAATATTTGGTTGAAGCTGGAGCAGATGCGGTGAAAGTTGGAATTGGTCCAGGTTCTATATGTACAACACGTGTCATTGCAGGTGTAGGAGTACCACAATTAACCGCAGTAAATGAGGTTGCTCAAGCAATCGCGGGATCAGGTGTTCCAGTGATTGCAGATGGTGGAATTCGTTACACTGGTGATATAGTTAAAGCCATTGCAGCCGGAGCTGACATCGTGATGCTTGGATCTATGTTTGCTGGAGTGGAAGAATCACCAGGTGAAACAATTATTTTTGAAGGAAGAAAATTCAAGTCCTACCGTGGAATGGGTTCTATTGAAGCCATGCAAAAAGGGTCAAAAGACCGCTATTTCCAAGATGCGGAAGATGATATTAAAAAGTTAGTTCCAGAAGGAATTTCTGGACGTGTTCCCTACCGTGGAAAGTTAATAGAAGTCATGTTCCAAATTTTTTTGCATTGGGTAGTCAAAATGTGTCTCTCCGCTACTGATTTTTATTTTATTTCTAGTTTGAAAACTTTCATTTGGTTTTTAAATTCATTTTTCAAATTGCTATTTAAAAATTTTAAGTTTATTTTTCAAACAAATTCTATCTGAT
>CAIRMS010000054.1 GCA_903879765.1 uncultured Flavobacteriales bacterium | reverse complement strand
TCGTTGATTACGTAAAAATCCACTGTACCTCTGGTAACGGAGGTGGAGGTTCTACTCACTTTCGCCGTGAAAAATACATCCCGAAAGGTGGTCCTGACGGGGGAGATGGTGGACGTGGTGGACACATCTACTTGCGTGGAAATAAACAACTTTGGACTTTGCTTCACTTGAAATTCCATAAACACGTGAAAGCCGGACACGGTGCTCACGGTGCGGGAAACTTGAAAACAGGTTCTCAAGGAGAAGATAAATACATCGATGTTCCGCTAGGTACGCTTGCGAAAGATGGTGAAACGGGTGAAATACTTTTCGAAATTACACAGGACGGAGAACAAGTCATCATTCAGCCAGGTGGAAAAGGTGGAATGGGGAATAATAATTTCAAATCTCCAACGAATCAAACACCGCGTTATGCGCAACCAGGTGAATCCGGACAAGAGGGATGGAAGATTTTGGAGATGAAACTCCTTGCAGATGTCGGTCTAGTTGGATTCCCAAATGCTGGAAAAAGCACCTTGCTTTCTGTTGTTTCGGAAGCGAAACCAGAGATTGGTGATTATGCGTTTACGACGTTACGTCCAAATTTAGGAATCGTTTCTTACCGCGACCACCGTTCATTTGTCATGGCGGATATTCCGGGAATCATCGAAGGTGCGCATGAAGGAAAAGGACTTGGACTTCGATTTTTGCGTCACATTGAACGAAATTCCTTGTTGTTATTCATGATTCCAGCGGATAGTGATGACATTCGAAAAGAATACGGAATTCTCTTAAATGAGCTGAAACAATACAATCCAGAGTTATTGCACAAAGAACGTTTGTTGGCGATCACGAAAAGTGATATGTTGGACGACGTGATGATTGCGCAAATGAAAAAGGATATTCCAGAAATACCTTATGTCTTTATTTCTTCTGTTGCTCAAAAGGGAATCGTTGAATTGAAGGATTTGATTTGGAAGCACTTAACAAATGATCTCCCAGCTTAACTCGTGGGATGAACAACTGGTGTTATGGGTAAATGCCCAGCACAATGGATTCCTTGATCAACTCATGTGGGTACTTTCTTCCAAATGGTTGATTTTACCGATTTTACTTGGACTCATTTTTCTTTTTCGTACACAGCAAAAATCGTGGAAGGAAATTGGCATGTTTCTGCTTTTCGGAACCTTCATGATTATTTTGTGCGATGTCATTTCAACGCAACTTTTCAAAGAAGTGTTCCACCGTTTTCGTCCCTCACACAATGTTCGAATCGCGGAGCAACTGCATTATCATTTATTTTCGGATGGATCTCCCTATCTCGGCGGGAAGTACGGCTTCGTTTCCTCTCACGCAGCTAATTTTGCTGGATTCGCCGTTTTCTTTTGGCCCTTCTACGTAAAATCGTGGATGAAATGGGCACTCGTTTCGCTCGTTGTATTGGTGATGTACAGCCGAATGTATTTGGGCGTGCATTACTTCACAGATGTCTTTGTCGGAGCGCTCCTCGGAATGTTTATTGCTTATGGAATGCGTCGCTTTGTTTTGTCACGTTTTGTTAAAATCAACAAAGGATGAATTGGATATACGTTTTTATTGGCGGTGGACTCGGGAGCTTGGCGCGCTTTGGCATGAGCAAAGCCTTGCCTTACAAACAAGGATTTCCATGGGCAACGTTCTGGAGTAATTTATTGGCGTGTGTCGTTTTTGCCTTGGTGCTGTATTTCAGTTCGAAAATCGCCAAAACAGATTGGCTTCATCCCTTATTACTTGCCGGATTCTGTGGTGGATTCAGTACCTTCAGTACCTTTTCCCACGAGAATTTCCTCTTACTTTCCAACGGACAATACAGCATCTTCGCACTGAATGTACTTGTGTCAATAGTAGCTGGAATTTCTGTTTTCGCGGTGCTTGTTCGCTTAAACGCCTAGTTCATAACACTATTTTTCACGCGCATTATTTTGATTATCAGTTAAATAATTGCTACTTTCGTTTATGCTCACAATCCTTTCAAACATAAAAAGCACATTCCTGAAGGCAATCTTTCAGGTTTTCGTTTTTAGTTTACTTTTTGATCATCTTGCAATTGGGCAATATAATTTGGTTCAGAACCCTAGTTTTGAGCAATGTGTAAATTGTCCAACGAATGGTGGAGCGGTTATCGGTCTTGATTTTACTAACAATGTTATCTTACCATATTGGAATAATCCGTCAACTTCTATGCTAAGTGGAGGATCACCCGATTATTTTCATTTTAATGAAAATGGTGTTCAAGCTTTTGATGGTAATTCAATGATTGGAGCTGCAACATACCTTTCTTTGTTCAGTCCCATTGAATGGGCTAATGCTAGGGAATATTTACAAACCGAATTAATTGATAGTCTAATCTTTAACAAACAATATCTTATAGAATTTTATACCATTGCGGGACTTTACCCATCTTTTAATGGATCTTTTTTGGCTAACAACATTGGTTTGCATTTTAGCGATACAATACTTCATAGTACTAATTGGAACTATTTTCCTTTGGATTCTCAAATCAAATATTTCAACAATGAAATAATAACAGATACCAATTCTTGGACTAAAGTTTGTGGACTATTTAATGCCCATGGTGGAGAGAAATATATGACTGTCGGCAATTTTAATAATGATTTAGAAACAGATTTTATATGTTTAGCACCTTTTTGGCCAGCTGAAGGAGGTTGTTATATGCTATTTGATAAATTCTCCGTCACTCCCCTCGATAGCATCCCTGGTGGCTTGCAAGTCAATGCTGGCAATGATCAATCTATTTGCATTGGAGACACGGTGTTTATCGGTGAAAAAATCAGCAATCTTCCTGCTAATTGGTATTTGTTAGACGGTACAGTAGTCGATACAAATACGGCTGGGGTTTATGTGGCACCGAGCATAACGACCACTTATGTTGTTACGATGACCATTAACGGGGTTTTCTCAACGGATACGGTTACGGTCACTGTTGGTTGTGTTGGAATCGATGAACTTGATAAACAGAAATTTAATATTGGTCCAAATCCAAATGATGGAAATTTCGTTCTTACTGGTCAATTCCTGAAAGGACAAAACATTACCATTAGCACCATGGATGGCAAGCAAGTATTTTCCATGGTAACGGAAGAAAGTTCCGATCAGCTACACGTGCACACTGATTTGGGTACAGGGATGTATGTGCTAGAAATAGCGAGTCGAATTGGAACCTTCAGCCGACAAAAACTGATGATTGATTAAATCCGTAAAGTCGATAAGCCACCGTCGATGCCAATGATTTGACCTGTCACCCAAGAAGCTTTTTCTGAAAGTAAAAATGCGGCGTAGGCTGCCATGTCTGCAACTGTTCCCACACGTTTCATCGGATGACGCAATCCGTTTGCTTCTTTCTTTTGATCGGAATTCAAAAGGTTTAGTGCCAATGGTGTATCAGTAAGCGATGGAGCAATGCAATTCACACGAATGCTCGGCGCTAATTCTGCGGCTAGCGATTTGGTGAGTCCTTCCAAAGCCGCTTTTGAAACGGAAACCTGCGTGTGGAAATTCAATCCTTGACTCGCTGCAATGGAACTAAAAAGTAGTATAGATGGCGTGGATCCCGCTTTTAGTCTTGCCACGTTTCCTTGAATGCATTTGATGGCACCCAACACTTGTAAGTCAAAGTCGTCTTTGAATTGTGCAGGGGAAATGCGCGCGAATGGCTTAAGTGAAATGGCCCCCGGACAATAAACAATTCCGTCTAAACGGTCGGGTAGGAAAGAAAAGTCCAAAGTCTCTAAAAGGACATCCAACTGATGGTAATGGATTCCAGCTGGAAGATCTGCGAGTTCTTTCGTGAAATAGGTACCAAATACTTGGTGTCCTTCGGCGTGCAAAGTAAGCGCTAGTTCAAGTCCGATTCCAGACGACGCACCTACGATGAAATAGTTTTTCGTTTCCATAGACTTGTAACAATGGAAGCTGGAAATGGTTCTTTTAAAGAATCGATTTCAACTATAAAAACAGTGATTTATCTAAGTTCAACCATTCCAAGGTGGAATTGGAAAAGATGTTTTCTTTGTCTTGTGCGGACAAATCACTTTCTTCGATGAATTTCCCGATTTCCAAATCTCCTAAGGGGAAAGGATAATCAGAACCTAAACAAACACGTTTCGATCCTTGCATCTTTAGGATATACTTCAAGGCGTCGATGTCGTGTGTGATGCAATCTACCCAGAATTTCCCAACGTAATCACGTGGATTCACTTCATTGTCAATCGCTACTAAATCTGGACGACAATTGAATCCATGTTCGATGCGGCCTAATGTGGGAAGAAAAGACCCACCAGCATGTGAGAAACACACGCGTAAGTTTGGCAAACGTTCCAAAACACCACCGAAAATCATAGAACAAGCGGCGCGAGACGTTTCTGCAGGCATTCCCACTAACCAAGGTAACCAATATTTTTTCATGCTGTCAAATCCCATCATTTGCCATGGATGAATCATCACGGCCATACCAAGGCGTTCACAGGCTTCAAAAATAGGGAAGAAGCGTTCTTCACTTAAATTCTCGTCGTTGATGTTTGATCCAATCTGAATTCCGACGTGTCCAATGGCTTTTGCGCGTTCCAATTCTTTGATCGCTAATTCGGTGTCCTGCATCGGGATTGTTGCCAGTCCAATGTAGTTTTTCGGATATTTCGCCACCAATTCGGCGATGTGGTCATTCAAATACTCGGACAATTCCAATCCATGTTTCGGTTCCGCCCAATAGGAGAAAAGCACCGGAATCGTACAAACCACTTGTGTTTGCGTTTGAAATTGCTTGTATTCACTCAAACGTAAGTCTTCGTCCCAGCAATTTTCTTTGATGCGTCTAAAAAACTGTCCACCTTGCATCATATCTGCACTTCGGTCCTCATTGTGATTCAAGTAAATGAATTTCCCGTAGCCAAATTTCTCCGTCCAATTCGGTAAATTCTTCGGAATGATATGAGAGTGCATGTCGATTTTCAGCATAGGTCAGATTTTGGTA
>CAIRMS010000053.1 GCA_903879765.1 uncultured Flavobacteriales bacterium | reverse complement strand
GTATTTCTCCGTTCCTAAAATCGATAAACTCGACTCTACATGTCGTTTAGCGTATTCGTTTAAAGGTAACTTAGAGAAATCTTCCTGTGGCTTTTCGTCAAACACTTCCACATCTTCCTTGTCTTCTTGACACGATGGAAGGACCAATGCGAGTAAAACTAGAATCAAAATTGCTTTCATTTCACAAAGATACAATTCTATCAAGTCAAAAAAAGTGTTTTTGAGTATAATTTTAAGTGTTTGTAAAACAGAGGTATAGCTATAATTACTTCATGAAAAAAAAGATAAAATTAACTCTTTTGAAACCTTGGAACGATTCTTGGCGTAAAGAGTCTCAACAAACAACAAAACGATGACAACTTCTTTACAATCCCTTAGAACAAAATCAATTAGCCAAGCTAAATTGAAGCTATCTCAACACAGAGAATTAGGAACGAATAGTCCAATGAATGTTTTTGAAGTAGCAGAATTATTAGACAGTATTAAAAATTACGAATACAAAGTTCAAGACGAACAGAAATCGTTTGACTTGATACTCAATTAATCATAAGATTATTTATAAGTAAAGGAGCCTTTCAGAAATGGAAGGCTTTTTTAATGCGCAATAACCGCGGATCCAATCAACACACCATCTTGATACCACGCCGCAAATTGTCCAGGTGTAATCCCTTTTTGTAAGTCATCGAAAAGAATGTAGTATTCCTCGTTTTTCTTGATCAAAGTACCTGATTGTAAGGCTTGTCTGTAGCGTATTCTCATTTGACACTTTAAGCGATTTTCAGCATCAAATACCTCCGAACGATTGATCCAATTCAAGGTGCCTTCCTCTAATTTAAGGGCAATTCGATTCAATCCTGGATGCTCATCCGTTTGACCCGAATAAACAGAATTTGTTTCCGTGTTGATGCCAATCACGAAACTCGGTTCAGGTCGACCTCCAATGTGTAAACCTTTTCGCTGCCCAACCGTGTAATAATGTGCTCCTTGATGTGTCGTTACTTTTTTTCCGTCGGATTCCTGGTATTCAAAAGGAGCTGCTAATTGTTCGATATGTTCCTCGTCCCTTGGAATGTTTGCATACGCGAGAAATTGTGGCATATCCATTGGAATTTCGATCACGTTTCCTTGCTTCGGTGCTAACTGCTGTTGCAAGAAGGTCGGAAGGGCAATTTTACCCACAAAACACAGTCCTTGTGAATCTTTTTTCGTGGCAGTAACTAAATCGTGTTTCAGCGCGATTTCACGTACTTCAGATTTCTCTAAAGCGCCAATAGGGAAGAGTGCCTTGGAAAGTTGCTCTTGACTGATCTGACACAGAAAATACGATTGATCTTTGTTTTTATCGGCTCCAGCAAGTAAACTGAAGGTTCCATCTGGATTTTCTTGTTTTTGGCAATAATGTCCTGTTGCGACATAATCCGCACCCAATTCCATTGCTGCCTTAAGAAATACATCGAATTTGATTTCTCTGTTACAAAGGACATCCGGATTCGGTGTTCGTCCACGCTCGTATTCCATGAACATGTAATCGACAATACGGCTTTTGTATGCTTCGCTTAAATCGATGACTTGAAAGGGAATCCCAAGTTGCTGGGCGATTAAAAGAGCATCGTTGGAATCATCAATCCACGGACATTCATCCGAAAGTGTGACAGATTCATCATGCCAATTGCGCATAAACATTCCAATGACTTCATATCCTTGTTCTTGCAATAACAAAGCACTTACACTGGAATCAACTCCACCCGAAAGTCCAACAACCACTCGTTTCATGCAACAAAGTTACACAAAGGGATGTTCTGAAAAAGGCAAAAGGGGGAATTGTTCAAAAAGAATCGCTTTTTAAGCTTCTTTTTGACAAATCTTGGAGACGCAGTTCATCCCATCAATCGCAGCGGAGACAATTCC
The DNA here is from genome assembly GCA_903879765.1 of uncultured Flavobacteriales bacterium. Lineage (GTDB taxonomy): Bacteria > Bacteroidota > Bacteroidia > Flavobacteriales_D > Crocinitomicaceae > UBA952. The sequence continues at coordinate 4,390 of CAIRMS010000053.1, read as the reverse complement.
TCCTGCATAACCAGCGCCTTCCGCACATGGATATAAATTTGAAACATTCGGATGCTGCCACGTTTCTGGATCTCTTGGGATTAATACCGGAGAAGATGTTCGGGATTCTGGTGCGTGAATGACCGCATCATTTGTAACGAATCCTGGCATTTTTTTATCGAAGTCAAGGAATGCTTTTCTCAAGCGGTCTAATACGAAAGGAGGAAAAATCTCATCCATTTCCACACTGACAATTCCCGGTTGATACGAACTTCTAGGGAAGTCAGTTGATTTTTTCTTTTGAACAAAGTCCTTTAAGCATTGCGCAGGAACTTTTTGCGTTTTTCCGGCAGCTTCCCAAGATGCTTTCTCAATGGATTGTTGAAATTCCAAGCAAACGAAGGGATGCTCAGGGTTGGAAAAATCTGTTGGATCGATGCTCACCACAATTCCCGAATTCGAATACGGATTGTTGCGTTTGGATGGAGACCAGCCGTTGGTAACTACTTCCTGTTCATCGGTTGCACATGGGGCAATAATTCCACCTGGACACATGCAAAACGAGTATACGCCTCTTCCGTCAACCTGCGTCACTAACGAATAGGAGGAAGGAGGAAGGAATTCATCGTTTAAACGTCCGTGGTATTGTAATTTATCGATGAAATCTTGTGTGTGCTCCACGCGAACGCCAAGTGCAAACGGCTTGGATTTCACTTGAATATTTCGTTCGTGTAAAAGATAAAAGATGTCACGTGCGGAATGTCCAGTGGCTAAAATGACATTACTCACCGGAACTTTCAGTGTTTGATTCAATTCGAGTTGTACGATGCGACCATTTTCAACACGTACATCTGTTAACTTGTGTTCAAAGTGAATTTCGCCACCACACGCAATGATTTGTTCGCGGATTGCCACAATTAACTGTGGAAGTTTATTTGTTCCAATGTGTGGATGTGCATCAACTAATATGTCTTCCGTCGCACCAAATTGAACAAGCAATTGCATGACTTTTTGAACGTCGCCACGTTTTTTAGAACGCGTGTAGAGCTTTCCATCAGAATACGTTCCAGCACCTCCTTCTCCAAAACAATAATTCGATTCTGGATTTAAAATGGACGACTTAGTTAATTGCGCTAAATCTCGACGGCGATTGCGGACATCCTTGCCGCGCTCAAATAAAATGGGTTTCTTGCCTTGAAGAATTGCTTCTAACGCTGCAAAGAGTCCAGCAGGACCAGCGCCAATAATGTGAATTGTTTCAGCATCCTGAACAGATGGAAATTCAAATGACTCAAATCTTGGTACTTGTTCTTCATCAACCCAAACATCGAAAGAAGCATTGACTTTGATGTGTCTGTTTCGCGCGTCGATGCTGCGTTTGCGCCAGCGATAACTTAATTTTTGAATGCTTGAAATTCCGAGTTCCTGACGAATGCGATTTTCAAGATAAGCGGAATCTTTGGCTTCTTCGGGAGTACAAGAAAAGTGGTGTTCTTGCATTAGCCTTCAAATATGATGGAAAAACTCCATCCTCGGTTATACAATCGATCAATTGGATTCGACACAGTCGTAAAATCCTGAATGAAGCTATTTTTAAATCCTTGTGAATATTTTAATTCCATTCCAAATTTGAAATAAGGCGCAAAAAACTCGATTCCAGCGCCAATTTGACCTTGCCACTCGTTGCGCTTGATTTTAATAAATGGATTGTAATAATTCTGTGAAGCATCTTCTTGCGATTGTAAATCCATGGAATATTGCATACCTATAAGGGAGTACGCAGTAAAATTATTGTATCGTCTGGTTCGAAACTGCAGCATTATAGGGAAATCCAAATTCGTAGAATTAATGCGTTGTTCTCCTTTTCCTTTCGGGAAATTAAAGGTGTCGATGCTGGTGTAGTTTAACACGCGTTCTTGAAAGGAAAGGGTAGGAATGAAGCGAAAACGAATGGTTGGTGTTCCTAATTTTACAGTTGTCAAAATGCCTAGTTGTCCACCCGGTTGCGCATCGTTCGAAATCGATGTGATTCCATACTGTTCGTAGGCATTCACCTTTGGATACACGTTAAAATCGGAGGAATTTACGCCAAGCATGAATCCAAAATGAAGGAGTCGCTTATCGAAATTCTTGTACAGTTGTTGCTTCGCCTTTTGTGAAAAGCTAATGGAACTGATAAGAATAAACAGAATGAGTATGCGCTTCATGAAGTGTATAACGTCAACTTTGGTCGTTTGTTGCTTTAAATTTTAGTCCCGATGTAAATACTTGAAATCCCACCGCTTAATGGAATGATTTTTACATCCGTATATCCCACTTTCTCCATCACGTTTTGCATGGCTTTTCCTTCTGGAAAGGCGGCAACGCTCTCGGGCAAATAAGCGTAAGCTCGTTCATCCTTCGAGATGCGTTTTCCGAAAAATGGAATGAAATATTTTGAGTAGAAATTGAACAATTGCTTGATTGGAAACATCTTTGGTTTGGAAAATTCAAGAATGACTGCTCTTCCACCCGGACGCAACACGCGTAGCATTTCACCAAGTCCCTTTTCTAAATTCTCGAAGTTGCGCACGCCAAATCCAACGGTTAGTCCGTCAAATTCACCATCCGCAAAAGGTAAATTTTCAGAATCACCTAATTGCATGGAAATGATGTGGTCATGCTTGCGTTTGATCATCTTTTGCTTTCCTACCTCCAACATTCCAGAGGAGATATCAAGTCCAATGATTTTTTCAGGATTCAACTTCAAACAAGCAATGGCAAAATCTCCTGTACCTGTTGCGATGTCCAATAATTTCTTTGGTTGAATGGATTTCAATTCCTTTACCGCTCTTCTTCTCCAAATGTGATCGATACCCAAGGATAAAAAGTGATTCAAGAAATCATAATTCGCGGAAATATTATTAAACATTTGCGCAACTTCCTCTTTTTTCGACTTATCGGTATTGTAGGGTTTTACCACTTTAGGTTCCATGTTTATAAGAGTTTTGTTACTTCGTTCAATAATTGTTCTTTTTTGATGCTAACGACTCCAGGTTGCTCGCAGACTAATCCACCAGCAATATTTGCAATGGCAGCAATGGTTTGAATTTCGGCTCCGGAAATCAAGCACAATGTCGCAACGGCAATAACCGTGTCTCCTGCGCCGGAAACATCTGCGATATTGCGTAAATGAGCTGGAATAAACACCGGTGCATCTTCCTCTTGGATAAACACACCATGTTCTGAAAGCGTGATGAAGGAAATGCTATTTCCCAGTCGAGCTTGCAAATCATTGACAGCGCTTAAAAAGGTGTCTTTGTCACTTGCGAAATCGAAGTCTATTTGTAACCCTTCTTTCAGTTCTTTTAAATTCGGTTTGAACAAGGTACATCCTTTGTATGCAAAGAAATGATCTTTTTTGGGGTCCACCGTTGTAGGGATTTGCTGTGCTTTTGCCAACGATAATACAGAAGCAATCAAACTTGGCGTTAAAACTCCCTTGTTGTAATCTTCAAAAATAATCCCGTCGATTCCATTTTCTAAAACCGAGCTAATTTGTGTTAAAAGTTGTGCTTCTTCCGCAGCATTGATCAAGTTCGTATCCTCCGAGTCAATGCGCAATAATTGCTGATTGTTCGATAAAACACGTGTTTTGACAGTCGTTCTTCTATTCGAGGATGCATAAAGACCATCCGTAGAAATATTTGCATCTTTAAAAAGTTGAATTAACCGTTCTCCTTCACTATCGGCTCCAATAACACTGCAAATAATAGGTGAAGCACCAAGTGCGGCTAAATTCAAGGCAACGTTACCTGCTCCTCCAATGCGTTCATCTTTTGCGAAAAGATCAACAACGGGAACCGGCGCCTCTGGACTCATTCGATTCACCTTCCCTTTGAGGTAGGCGTCCACCATGACGTCGCCAATAACCAGGACGCGTTTTTTAGAAAACTGATCAAATAAATCGTGGAAATTCACTAGCTTAATTTTGCTAACGCTTCTTTCATACGAGAAAGCGCTTTTGTTAATGTTTCTTCAGATGCAGCGTATGAAATTCTAAAGCAATTCGGTGCACCAAAGGATTCACCGCCAACTAATGCAACCAATCCTTCTTCTAATAAATAAAGACAAAGTTCATCTGAATTATGGATGGTTTTATCACCATATTTCTTACCAAAGTATGACGAACAATCGGGGAAAACATAAAATGCACCTCCAGGTTGATTCGAAATCAATCCTGGAATTTCCGCAAGTCCTTTCAAAACCAACTCGCGACGGCTTTTAAATGCAGCAATCATGTCTTTTAACACAGAAGGATCTGCTTTCATGGCCGCAATCGCAGCACGTTGCGTAATAGAACAGGTTGCAGAGGTGAATTGTCCTTGTACTTTGTCACAAGCCGCAGCAATTTCTTTCGGAGCTCCAATGT